>JAOPYP010000473.1 GCA_025964635.1 Actinomycetes bacterium
CGCCGCCCTGGTGCCTGCCGAGCTGCTCGAGGGCACCTCGCTGATCGGGCCGGAAGGCCTGGTCGCGGACCGGCTGGCGGCCATGAAGGAGGCCGGGGTGACCACGCTCAACGTCACCCCGCTGGCCGGCAGCCACGCCGAGCGTGTCCGGCTCATCGAGCAGGTCCGCGACCTCACCAGCTAGCCGCTCCCTCCCGGCTGCGCCCCACGGGGCTGCGTCCCACGCCCCGCCCAGCCCCGCGCCCCGCGCCCCCGCGGGCCGCCCCGCCAGGACCTTCTGATGATCATGGGATCGGTGTCGTTACTGCGTGGTTACCGCGACACCGATCCCATGATCACCAACTGGGGGTGAGGTCCGTGAGGTCGGTGAGGCCTGCGGGTCCGGTGGGTCTGCGGGTCCGCAGGCCCCGGGGCCCACGCGGTTAGCGGGTCAGACGGACTTCTGGTAGGCGCGGAAAGTCAGCACCGACAGGGCGGTAACCCCGACCGCGAGGGCGAGCAGCCCGCCACCCTGGGCGGCCACCCGCGCCCAGTCCGGGTCAGCGCTCATCGCGGCCCGCGCCGCTTCCAGCGCCCAGTTGACCGGGTTGCAGTCGGCCACGATCCGCATCCAGTGCGGCATCAGGGCCGGGGCCATGAACGCCGTGGACAGGAACGTGAGCGGCAGCAGCAGGAACACGCTGAGGCCAATGATGGTCTCCCGCTCCCGGGCCAGCATCCCGATGGTGTTAGACAGCGCGCTGAACACCACCGCGACCAGGACCGACACCACCAGCAGCACGAGCAGGCCGACCGCGCCGCCCGGGTAGTGGGCGCCGGCGGCCAGGCCCAGCCCGATGATGATCAGCGACTGGATCACCGTGCCGATCGACTGCATGACCACCGAGGCGTTGATGATGGCCGAGCGGCGCAGCGGCAGGACCAGGAAGCGGTCCATGATGCCCCGGTCAATCTCCTCGAGCACCGTCATGCCGCTCCACATGCTGGTGGACAGCGCGCTCATCACGACCACGCCCGGCACCAGGTAGTCGAGGTAGGACGGGGCGCCGAACCCGGGCAGCTCCGCCACCTTGCGGAACAACGACCCGAACAGGAACAGCCAGATCGCAGGCTGGATGAACTGGATGATGAGGTAAGCGGGCTGCCGGACCAGCGCCTTCAGCTGGCGCTGGGTCATCCAGGTGGTGTGGGCGGCGATCGCGGTCATCGGGTCCCTCCGGAAGGGTTCTGGGCGGGCTGGGCGGGCTGGCTGGCGGCGGAGGCCGGTTCCTCGGCCTCAGCGAAACGGCGCCCGGCGTACCGCAGGTACACGTCGTCGAGCGAGGGCCGGGCGGCGGCGATCCCGTGCACCGAGATCCCGGCCCGTTCCAGCGCGATGAGCAGGGCGGGCAGGGTCGTTGCGCCGTCGTCGGCCCGGGCGCTCAGCTGGGTTCCCGTCACGCTGACCTCCCGCACCTCCGGGACCTGGCGCAGGACGGCGTCCAGCTGGGCCGGGTCCCCGGGGACGGCGAGCTCGACGTGGACCGCGTCGCCGCGCAGCCGGGCCTTCAGCTCGTCCGGGCTGCCGGCCGCGACCACCCGGCCGCACTCGACGATGGCCAGCTGGCTGGCGAGCCGGTCGGCCTCCTCCAGGTAGTGCGTGGTCAGCAGGATGGTGAGGCCCTCGCCGGCGGAGAGCCGGGCGATCTCATCCCACATCGCGGAGCGCGACTCCGGGTCCAGGCCCGCGGTGGGCTCGTCGAGGAACAGCACCTCCGGCCGGTGAATCAGCCCCATGGCCACGTCCAGCCGGCGCTGCATGCCGCCCGAGTAGGTCCGGACCATCCGGCCCGCGGCGCCGGCCAGGTCGAACCGGTCCAGCAGCTCGTCGGCCCGGCGGCCCAGTTCGCGGCCGCGCAGGCCCTGGATGCGCCCGGACAGCAGCAGATTCTCCCGGCCGGTGGCGGTCGGGTCGGCCCCGGATCGCTGGGCGACCACGCCGATGGCGCGGCGCACCGCGGCGGCCTGGGCGCGCACGTCCAGGCGGGCCACGCTGGCCGACCCGGAATCGGCCTGGGCCAGGGTCGTGAGGATCTTGACGGTGGTGGACTTGCCGGCCCCGTTCGGGCCGAGCAGGCCGAAGATCGTGCCCTCCTGAACCGTGAAGCTCAGCCCGTCGAGGGCGCGGACCCCCTTCGGGTAGGTCTTGACGAGATCGCGGGCCTCGATGGCCAGGGCTCGCGGGTGCGTGGCGCGGGCCGGGCCCGCGTCCTGCGCCTGGGTACTCATGTTCGTATTCCTCCATGCAGGCCGGTCAGCAGAACCGGTCCGCGAGGAACTCACCGAGTATCCTTGAGCTGCAACAACCCGATCGGATCTCGTTCCCGCGGGATCGGTTCGAGGATCGGCCCCTGGTCAGGTGTTCCCGCACCTTGCCGGGGGCCGGCTCGCGTCCTGGGTCAGTTCAGCGGCGCCTTTCCCCGCCGCCGGAGTCGGTGTCCGGGCCGGCCGCCTCAGCATCAGGCCCGGCCGTCTCGGCGTCCGGTCCGTCCGCGGGCGGGGTGCGGCCAGCGGCCTGGTAGAGCTCGGTCGCCAGGCCCGCGGGGAATTCCCCCGTCCGGGTCCAGTGGTCCCACTCCTTCATCAAGGGAAAGGAGCCTTCCTGGAGTTCCCGCAGCAGGCTCCGCACCCAGGCCAGTTCGGCCTCCTCGACGGCCAGGTGGTACTCGTTCTCGAGCAGGAACAGGCGCGGCAGCCAGGGGAACTGGGCGAGCTCGGCCCGTTCCTCCGCAAGCGCGTTCTCCAGGGCTCCCACCCGCCCCTCGAGCAGGTCACTGACCTGAGCCGGGGGAAGCACCGCGACCTCGGCTAGCGCCGCCTCGAACTGCGGATACTCCTTGACCGGCGTGCCGAGCAGCTCGGTGAGCCAGTCCTCCAGCTCCGCTCGGCCCTCATCGGTGAGGCGGTACGCGGTGCGCTCGGGACGGCGGCCCTCGCGGCTGGCCTCCATGGCCTCGATGAGGCCATGCTTGGCCAGGTTGTCGACCACGGTGTAAAGGGAGCCGTAGTTCAGCTTGATACTGCGCTCCTTGCCCTGGGAACGCAGGGTGGCGGCCATCTCGTACGGGTGCATGGGACGCTCGCGGAGCGAGGCCAGGACGGCGAGCGCCAGGGGGTTGGACACCCTCCGCCGCTTGCCCGCCATGAAGACCGCCTGCTTCCTCGTATCCGTATATTCGTAGCCGAGTATATGGAGTAGTCGCGGAGGGATGCAAGCGTTATATCGCGACTTTCTGGCGGGACTGTTCCCGGGAGTTCTCCGGGACGGCTCTAGGGACTTCTCCGGGGGCTGCTCCCGGGACTGATGCAGGAGCGGCCTGCTCAGGCGGGCGGCCGGACCAGGCCGAGGAAGCGGCGCACGTCCTCCGCGTCGGCGTCCAGGGCCCGGTGCTGCTCCGCGCTCACCGGCTCCAGCAGGGTCAGCGAGACCTGGTCGCCAGACACTCCCCAGGTGCCGACCGCCCGCCCGTCCGCCAACGCGAAGGAGCGGAACATGCCGCCCCGGACGATGTCCGGCTCGTGCGGGCCCAGGACCGCCGTGCGGGACTGCCAGCCGTGCAGCAGCGGGTCGAAGGGGCCCAGCAGGCGGGGCGGCGGCAGCACCGGCTCCGGCCGCGCCCCTGGCGGCGTACCTGGCCGTGAACCCGGCCGGGCCCCACCGTCGCGGCCAGCCTCGTCTGCGGGACCCGCCAGCCGAACCAGGCCGTCCTCGCCCCCGTCCAGGTCGGCCGCGATGTTCCGCAGCGCCCGGCGGGCGTCGCGCAGCGGGAGCCCGGCCCATTTCGCCAGGTCCCCTTCGGCGGCGGGGGCATGGCCGGCCAGATAACGGCGGGCCAGCCAGCCCAGCGCGGCGTCCGGGTCCAGTGCAGCGGGCGGCGGGCCTACCCAGTCCCGGGCCAGCACGTGCGCGTGCTGCTTGCCGATCATGGGCCCGCGTACCGAGATGCCCCGCAGCGACGTCAGGAACAGCAGGAACACCAGCGCCTGGCCCTCGGTCCGGACTCCGGCGGCCTGCAGGCGCCCGGCCAGCTGGGCACGGGTCAGCGGGCCGTCACTGGCCAGGCATCGCTCGATCAGCGCGGCCGCGCGATCCGCCTCCGCGGGCGGGATGCCCTCCTGCGCGAGCCGGCGGGCGCACCCCGTCTCCAGTTGCGGGGTGGTGAGCCGGTGCAGCGGCCAGTAGTCCTCGCTGCGCACCAGGTGCAGGGTGCCGCGGTTGAGCCAGCTGATGACCAGCGATCGGTCCACGGTGAGCGCATGATCGATGTCCGCCGCGGACAGCCCCTGGCTGCGGGCGCGCACAGCCAGCCTGGCCCCGCGCGGGTCCTGGCCCTGGATGGCCAGCAGCCGCCCGGCGACCTCCTCGGCGCGGCGGGCGGGCGGTCCGGACAGCTGTTGCGCGGCAGCCCGCTCGGTCGTGATGCGGGCCTCCGCCGCGGTAACGCCGCCCTG
>JAOPYP010000480.1 GCA_025964635.1 Actinomycetes bacterium
GGGCCGCCGTCCGGGGAGCCGGCGACGCCAGCGCCGCCGCCGGCACTGCCTCATGCGGTGCCGCGCCAGGCGGACTCGCCCGAGACGACAGCGCCCCCGGCCGCAACGCCTGTCACGGAGACACCCGAGGCGACCGCGCCCCCCGCCGGAACGCCCGCCAGGGAGGCGCCCACGGCCGAGGCGCCTCGCGCGGGGGCACCTGCGGCGGAGTCAGCCCCGGCGGAATCACCCGTGGCCGGCCCGGCCGCGACTGGGGAGCCCGTAGCCGGCGTGCCTGCGGCTGGGGAGCCCCCAGCGGGCGTCCCCACGGCCGGTGCGCCCGCGGCTGAGGAGCCTGCGGCCGGCGTGCCCGGGCCTGAGCCGCCCACGGCGGACGTGCCCGCCGCAGACCAGGCCGACCCCGGCCTGAACGGGCGGGAGCCCGGGGGAACCCCGCCGGGCTGGTTGCGCCCGGTACGGCCGCCGCCGCCAGGCGAGACCAAGCCGCTGTCGATCGTGCCCGGCATGATCCAGTCCGACGACACAGCAGAACCCCCAGTGCCCCGGCGCCGCACGCCGGTCGAGGTGCGGCTCGGGGAAGTGTGGGCCCTGGCCCGCAAGCATCCGCTCGAAGCCGTCTCGATCGCGCTGCTGGGCGTCGGCGGGCTGATGTTCCCGTTCCCGATCCCGTTCCCGTTCTGGCTGATCGGCGGGATCATCGCGCTCAAGTCCCGGCGCTGGGACGCCCGCGACAAGTGGGTGGCCCTGGTCGGGCCGCCCCTGATCACGTTCGCGGTGCTGCTGATCCGCGCCGCGACATCCCAGGGCAATTTCTTCTCGCCCTTCTACCACGCCGCACAGAACGACGGAGCGCTGAGCATCCGGGCAGGCTGCGTGCTGTGCGCGGGTTATCTCATCTGGCGGCTGCGGCGCGGCCCGCGGCTGCGGACGCTCCCTCCCTGGCAGCGTCCCCGCTAACGCGCACGCGGCGGGACCGATAGCCTGGAGTTGCTTCTCCCTGCGCTCACCCCGCCCGCTCTACTGCGTGAGGTCACGTCCGTGCCCACTGGCAAGGTCAAATGGTATGACGCCGACAAAGGGTTCGGCTTTCTCACCCGCGACGACGGGGGTGAGGTCTTCGTGCACTCCACGGCGCTGCCTGCGGGCAGCACCGCCCTGCGGCCCGGCCAGCGGGTCGAGTTCGGCGTGGCCGAGGGGCGCCGGGGAGTGCAGGCCCTTCAGGTGCGGCTGCTCGACCCTCCGCCGACCGTGGCCAAGGTCAGCCGGAAGAGCCCGGACGAGATGGTCGTGATCGTCGAGGATCTGATCAAGCTGCTGGACGGGGTGTCCTCCGCCTACCGGCGGGGCCGCCACCCGGACGCCCGCGACGGGAAGAAGATCGCGGCCGTGCTCCGCGCCGTGGCCGACGACCTCGAAGCCTAGGCTCCCCAGCCAGGCCCACGCCCACCCAGCCAGGCCCACGCCCACCCCGCGAAGCCCATGCTCAGCTGGCCGTAGCCGCCTCGGCCTTCCCGGGCGCCCTCACCTCCACGCCGGGCAGCAGCACCGACACGTCCAGACCGCCCGCGGGACGGCTGCGCGCCATGACCGTCCCGTGGTGGGCGGTGGTCACCGACCGGGCGATGGACAGGCCCAGCCCGGTCCCAGCCCCGCTGGCCGCTGGCCCGTCCAGCCGCCGGAAAGGCTCGAACAGTAGCGGGGTCACGTCCGCCCCGATGACCGGGCCGCCGTTGGAGACCGTGAGGTACGCCTGCCCGCCCCTCGTTCCGGTCGCCACCTGGATCCAGCCGCCCGCGGCGTTGTGCCGGACCGCGTTGTCCACCAGGTTGGCCACGAGCCGGTCAAGCAGGACGAGATCACCGCAGGTCGGCGCGGGCTGCAGGGCCGTCTCCAGGCCCAGTGAGCCGGCCCGGATGGCGGGTCCGGCGGCGTCGAGCGCATCTTCGGCCAGCACGGCCAGGTCGGCGAGCTCCACCCCGGTGGTGCCCCGGTCGCTGCGGGCCAGGGTCAGCAATGCCTCGATGAGCGCCTCCGCCCAGTCCGCGGCCGCCCGGACCTCGGCCGCCATGTCCTCGAGCTGGGCGGGGGTCCGGTCCGGTTTGGCCAGCGTGACGTCGATGGCGGTCCGCATCACGGTCAGCGGCGTGCGCAGTTCGTGGGACGCGTTGGCGACGAAACGGCGCTGGCTGGCGAAGGCCGCGTCGAGCCGGGCCAGCATGGCGTCGTAGGTGTCGGCGAGTTCCTTCAGCTCGTCCGGCGGGCCGGCCAGCGCCAGGCGCTCGCCCAGGTTCTCCTCGGAGGCCCGCCGCGCCGCCCCGGTGATGGCGTGGACCGGCCGCAGCGCTCGCCCGGCGACCAGCCAGCCCACGGCCCCGGATACCGCGCCCATGATGCCCAGGCCCACCAGCGAGTAGAGCAGCAGCTGGTGCACGGCCTGGTCGCGCTGGCTCTGCGCGCCGGCCACCACGCCCTTGCGGAAACCCGTCTCGCACTTGCCGAGCAGGGCCTTCTCCTGGTCCGTCAGGTTGGCCCGCGTCTTCCGGGCGGCCATCACCTTGCCGCACGCGTTCCTGAAGGACTGCTCGGCCGCGGTCACCGGCTGGCTCGGCTTGCCCAGGGCGCTGGTGGTGCTGAGCCCGCGCACCACGAACACGTAGGTGAAAGCCAGCAGCATGGCCGCGGCCAGCAGGAACAGCCCGCTGTAGATCAGGGTGAGCCGCAGCCGGATCGGCCGCCGCCGGGCGGCGCGGGCCGCCCAGCGCGGCCAGGCCAGGCGCTTCACCGGACCCGCAGCCGGTAGCCGCTGCCGATCACCGTCTCGATCAGCGGCGGGTCGCCCAGCTTGCGGCGCAGCCGGGTCATGGTGACCGAGACCGTGTTGGTGAACGGGTCGGCGTGCTCGTCCCACACGTTCTCCAGGAGTTCCTCCGCGCTCACCACCGCGCCGTCCGCGCCGAGGACCGCCTCCAGCACGCCGAACTCCTTCCGGGTCAGCGGCACCGGCCGGCCGTCCCGGCTCACCCGGCGCCGGGCCCGGTCCATGGTCAGGTCGCCCCGGGTGATGACCGGCGGGGTGGACGGGGCCCGCCGGGACAGGGCCCGGACCCGCGCGACCAGCTCGGTGAACGCGAACGGCTTGGGCAGGTAGTCATCGGCGCCCAGGTTGAGCCCGTCCACCCGGTCCTCCACCGCCGCGGCCGCGGTCAGCATCAGGATCCGGGCGGGCGAGGGCCCGGCCACCAGGCTCGCGCAGACGGCGTCCCCGTGCACCCGGGGCAGGTCACGGTCGAGCACCACGACGTCGTAGCGGTTCACCGCGGTGACCTCCACCGCGGCCGCACCGTCGTAGGCCACATCCACCGCCATCCCCTGATCGCGCAGGCCCTCGGCGATCCGGTTGGCCAGCGTTTTCTGATCCTCCACCACCAGCACGCGCATCAGTCCATGGTGCCCCGTCGCGGATGACAAAGACATAACACGCCGCGGCGCCGGCGGCTCCCGGCCACGCGCGCTCACCAGCGCGGCCGCGGCGCACCGGCCACGTCGTGGGCTTCGTTGCGTAGCGCCCTTGTAATGCCCGGCGGCGTAGACCTCTCACCGTCCACGGTTCGACCAGGGAGGTCCACGATGAGACACACACCGCCTCCGGCCCGCCGCCTGCGGGCCGGAGCCGGGCCTGCGGTGGTCACGCTGGCCGCACCCTTGCTGGCCGTGCTGGGCCTGCTCGGCGCCGGGTGCAGCGCCGGCGCCAGTCCCGCTTCGGTGCCCAGCCTGAGCAGCGCCGGCGGCAGCCATCCCGCGGGCGGCAGCCGGGCCGCCGACCTGCACGCGGCCGCGCAGTGCATCCGCCAGCACGGCGTCCCGGGCTACGCCGACCCCGTGCTCACGCCGAGCGGCGCGGTCTACAGCGACCGGCGCAGCATCCAGGACGCGTCCCAGTCCGTCCTGGCCGCGGTCCAGGCGGCCTGCGGCAGTGTGCTGGCCCGGGCCCAGCTCAACCCGATGCACGAGCCGCCCGCACCGCCGCAGCTGGTCCAGGCCGGGGTGCGCGCGGCCCAGTGCATGCGGGCGCACGGGCTGCCGAACGACGCCGACCCGACCGCGAACACCCCGTACACACCGGGCCACGGTTTCGGGCTCGGCGCCCGCGAGGTCCCGGCCGGCGGGAAGCTGAGCCACGGCTTCCAGCAGGCCATCCACGCCTGCGCGCAGCTCGACGCCGCGGAGATCCGAGCTTCGACCCTGTCCAGCCTGGGCCAGGACGGCTGACGTGCGGGCCAGATGGCTCGCCGCGGCCGGGACGGTCGTGGCCGGCGGGGCGGCGGCGGGGCTGATCGTCGCCACGTCCGGGCCCGCGGCCGGGTCGGGGCACGCGGCGTCCGGGTCCAGCGGCGCCGGGCAGGCCAGCGGGGCCGGGGGCGGCTCCCACGTGGCCACCGCGCCGGTGGTCCGCACCGACCTGACCAACACGGTCCAGGTGAGCGGGGCGCTCGGGTTCGCGGGCTCGTACACCGTCGCCAACCAGATGCAGGGCACCGCCTACACGGCGCTGCCCCCGCCGGGACAGGTGGTGCGCCGGGGCCACCGCCTGTACGAGGTGGACGGGAGCCCGGTCATCCTGCTCTACGGGCCCAGGCCCGAATGGCGGGACCTGTTCCTGGGGGTCGCGCCCGGGCCGGATGTGGCGCAACTCGACGCCAACCTGATCGCGCTCGGCTACGCGACCCCCGCCACGCTGACCGTGAGCGACACGTTCACGGCCGCGACCTCGTTCGCGGTGCAGCGGTGGCAGGCCGCGCTGGGCGTGACCGTGACCGGCGTGGTCCCGGCCGGGCAGGTCGCCTACGCACCCGGCCCGCTGCGGGTGGCCGCGCTGGACGTCACCCTGGGCGCCGCGGCGCAGCCCGGGGCGGGGGTGCTGGCCGCCACGTCGGCCCGGCCGGTGGTCAGCGCCGCGCTGCCGGTCGGCCAGGAGTACCTGGTCCACCGGGGCGACCAGGTCAGCGTCACCCTGCCGGACGGCACCAGGACCGTGCCCGGCGTCATCACCGCGATCTCGCGGGTGGCCAGTGCGGGGTCGTCTGGCGGCGCGGGACAGCCCTCCCCGGGACCGTCCGCGCCCGGCGGGCCCGGGTCCGGGGATTCAGCGTCCGGGAGGTCAGGGCCGGGCGGCGGCGGTGACACGGTCGAGGTGACCGTCCGGCTCGCGCACCCGCGGGCTGCGGGCGGGCTGGACCAGGCCCCGGTCACGGTGAACATCGTCAGCGCCCGGGCCAGCGGCGTGCTCGCGGTCCCGATCAGCGCCCTGGTCGCGCTGGCCGGCGGGGGCTACGCCGTGCAGGTGATCACCGGCGGCACAGCGCACCTGACCGGGGTGCGCACCGGGCTGTTCAGCAGCAGCCTGGTCCAGGTGGCCGGCCCCGGGTTGCGGGCCGGGCTGAGGGTCGAGGTGCCGTCGCCATGACCGGCCACGCTGAATCCAGACCCCCTGGGCCGGTGCTGGAACTGGCCGGCGTGACGAAGACCTATCCGGGGTCTCCGCCGGTGACCGCCCTGGCCGGGGTGGACCTGCGGATCGGCCCGGGCGACCGGCTGGCCGTGCTCGGGCCGTCCGGCTCGGGCAAGTCCACCCTGCTGCACATCCTCGGCACGCTGGAAAGGCCCAGCACCGGGGTGGCCCGGGTGGCGGGCCAGGACGTGTCCAGCCTGTCCGACGCCGAGCTGTCCGCGGTCCGCGGCCACCGCCTCGGCTTCGTGTTCCAGCAGTTCTTCCTCCTCGACCACCTGGACGCGGTCAGCAACGTGGCGCTCGGCCTGCTGTACCGCGGCGGCGGGGCGGTGGAGCGGCGGGCCGCCGCCCAGGCCGCCCTGGAGCGGGTCGGCCTCGGGCACCGGCTCCGGCACCGGCCCGGCGAACTGTCCGGGGGTGAGCGGCAGCGGGTGGCCATCGCCCGGGCCGTGGCCGGCCAGGCTGCCGTGGTGCTCGCCGACGAGCCCACCGGCAACCTGGACTCCGCGACCGGCGCCGGGATCATCGCCCTGCTCACCGGGCTGGCCGAGGACGGCACGGCCGTGGTGGTGATCACCCACGACGCGGGGATCGCCGCGGCCATGCAGCGGCGGGTGGAGATGCGCGACGGCCGGATCGTCCGAGGGGCGTCGTGAACCGCGCCGCGAGCCGCGCCGGGGCTCCCGCCGTGACGGCTCCCGCGGTGGCCGCGGCCGTGCCCCGGTCCCGGCTCCGCGCGGGTGACGCCCTCCGGACCGCGGCCGGGTCCCTGCGCTCGCGGTCCTGGCGGGCCGCCCTGTCCGCGCTCGGCATCGCGATCGGCATCGGCGCCGGCGTGGCCGTGCTCGGCGTGTCCGCCTCGTCCCGCGCCGCCCTGCTCAGCGAGCTGGGCCGGGAAGGCAACCTGCTCACCGTGTCCGCCGGGCAGGACGTCACCGGGGCGCCGGCGCCGCTGCCCGTGGCCGCGCCCGGCATGATCGCGCGGATCCCCCCGGTCCAGACCGTGACCGCGGTGGGGTACCTGCCCGGCGCGCTGGTCCGGCGGACCGCCGCGGTGCCCGCCGTGAACAGCGGCGGCATCTCCGTGCTGGCCACCCAGACCAGCCTGCTGCATACCCTGGGCGGCCAGGTGGCCCGCGGCGCGTTCCTCAACGCCGCCACCATCCACTACCCCGCGGTCGTGCTCGGCGCGATCGCCGCGCGGACGCTGGGCATCACCAGGGTGCCGCCCGGCACCCTGGTGTACCTGGGTGGCCAGTACTTCTCGGTGGTCGGCATCCTGCGGCCGGTGCCGCTCGCGCCGGAGATCGACCAGGCCGCGCTGGTCGGCTTCCCGGTCGCGAACGCCCAGCTCGGCCTGGGCGGCCACGCTACCGAGATCTACCTGCGCTCCCAGCCCGATCAGGTCCAGGCGGTGGCCTCCGTGCTGCCGTTCACCGCGAACCCGGCCCTGCCCGAGGGAGTCCAGGTCAGCCTGCCGTCCCAGGTGCTGGCCGCCCGGGCGCAGGCCCGGTCGGCGCTGACCGGCCTGTTCCTGGCCCTCGGCGGGGTCGCCGTGGGAGTCGGCGGGATCGGCATCGCCAACATCATGGTGATCTCCGTCCTGGAACGGCGGGCGGAGATCGGCCTGCGCCGCGCGCTCGGCGCGACGCGGCGGCACGTGGCCGCCCAGTTCCTGACCGAGTCGGCGCTGCTGTCGGCGCTGGGCGGCCTCGGGGGCGTGCTGCTCGGGGCGGCGGCCACCGCCGGGTACGCGGTCAGCACCGGGCAGGCGGTGGTGGTCCCGCCCGAGGCGGCCGGCGGCGGCCTGGCGGTGGCGATCGCCGTCGGCGTGGTGGCCGGCGTCTACCCCGCCGTACGCGCGGCCCGTCTCCCCCCGGCCGAGGCCCTGCGGTCCATGGTGTGACGGGTCTCCTGGTGCTCCCGGTCCCCTGCCAGCACCAAGGCCCTGGAGCTGCCGGCATCACCGCAGGCCAGGGGGTGAGCGTCCGGAGCCGGGTCGCGGCCGGTCGCCCTCAGCAGCGGGAAATGACCACAAACGCCCCGTCGGGGCCGGGGATACCCCCGGGGCGGCGGGTCAGCGGCGGGAGCGGGGGACGCGGGGGGCCGCGGCCCGGGCGGTGAGGATCCGGCGCCGCCTGCTGGCCACCAGCAGCGCCGCGGTGACTGCCAGCCCCGCGGCGGGCACGGCCAGGCCGGCCACCCCGCTGTCCGTGATGGACATGGCCAGCCCGGCCAGCCCGCCGGCCACCCAGGCCAGCTGGTGGATGGTCTCCGACGCGGCCAGGGTCGAGGAGCGGACCTCCTCCGGGACCTCCCGCTGCACGATGGAGTCCAGGGCGAGCTTGGCGAGCACCTGGCCGAACGCCGCGACCAGGGCCACGGCGAGCGCCGCCCACAGGCCGAAGAACGCCGCGCAGACCGCGGTGATCACAGTGGAGGTGCACAGCAGCATGAACAGGATCAGGTGCGGCGTGCGGGCCTTCAGCAGGGCGCCGAATCCGGTCCCGATGAACCCGCCCGCCCCGGCGGCGGCGATCATCGCGGCCAGCGCGAGCTTGTCGCTGACCCCGGGAAAGTGCACGGTCCGGAGCAGGAACGCGAGAAAGAAGATCATGTAGCCGGAGAACGCGCGCAGCGCCGCGTTGCCGCGCATCGCCTCGCCCACGATCGGGCCCACGCTGCGCAGGGTGGCAGCCCAGCCGGCCCGCCGCGGGCGCGCCCCGGCGGCAGAAG
>JAOPYP010000507.1 GCA_025964635.1 Actinomycetes bacterium
ACTGACCGGGGGCAGGGCCACGGCGCGGTCAGCGAGCAGTTCCACCAGCACCCCGCCCGCGCCCACGACCAGCAGCGGGCCCAGCTCGTGGTCGCGGGCCAGGCCGAGCGACAGTTCCGGGCCCGGAGGGATCGTCTCGCAGACCAGCACCCGGGGGCCGAGGCGCGCGGCCAGGTCCTGATAGGCGGACCGGAGCGCGCCCGGGTCACGCAGGCCCAGCGCGACGCCGCCCGCGTCCGACTTGTGCGCGATCCCGGGCTCACCGGTCTTGAGCACCACCGGGTAACCGATCTCGCCGGCCGCGGCGACGGCCGCGGCGCTGGTGTCCGCCGCGCGGGTCCGGGCCGCCGCGATGCCGTAGTCGCGGAGCATCTCCTCCAGCCGCGCCCCGTGTGCCTCCCCGGCCATAATCGCCTGGGTCCAGCGCTCCTGCCGCCCCTGGTCCGCGGTGGCCGCCGGGGAGGGGGGGTCCCGGTCCGTGGCGTGGTCCAGCAGATGCTTCAGCGCGAGCAGGCCGCTCCGGGTGCCCTCGAGCACCGGGATGCCGGCGGCCCGCAGGTCGGCGGCGGTGTCCGGGTCGATGGCCGCGGGGACGTTGCTGAGCACCACGACCGGCTTGCTGGTGCGGCGGGCGGCCTCGGTCACCGCGAGGGGGTAGGAGCGGTCGCCGTCGAACTCGTGCACCAGGTCGACGGCAAGCGCTACCGCGCGCACCCCCGGGTCGTCGGCCAGTGCGGCCAGCGAGCCGGACAGCTGCTCCTCGGCCCGCGACCCGGTGCCCCACACGTCGAGCGGGTTGGCAGCCTCCAGGCCCGGGTCGAGCAGGGCGGCCAGCCGCGCCGTGGTCGCCGCGCTGATCGCCGCGAACGGCACGCCCAGCTCGTCGGCCACGTCGGCCACGTGGGCCCGTTCCAGCCCGGAGTCGTGCACGGTCGCGATGCCCGTGCGGCAGACGGGGCTAGCGGGTTCTCCGGGGTGAATGTTTCTGGTGGGGATGGGGTTTTCCGGGCTGAGGTCGGCCGGGGCTGGGCTGGCCGGGCTGGCATTGGGCGGGCTGGGGTGGGGCTGAGGCCGGGCGCTGCCGGTGAGGGCGAACAGTTCGAGCGTGTCGGCCATCTCGGACAGGTCGCCGACCCGGTGCACGCCGTACGCGGCGGCCAGCGCCTCCCACCCGCCGTCCGCGGTGGCCAGCGCGCCGGAGTGGGCCGACACCAGGGCCCGGCCGCCGGCCGAGCGGCCCGCGGTGAGCATCACCACCGGCATGCCGCGCTGGCGCGCGGCGGCCAGCACCGCCCGGAGCCGCTCCGGCTCCCGGATGGCCTCGAGGACCAGGGCCAGCACCCGGGTGTCCGGCAGGCTCAGCGCGTACTCGGCGTACTGGGCCGCGGTGGTCACCAGCTCCTGGCCGGAGGACACCGCGACCGTGAAGCCCAGCCCGCGCCGGGTGCGCAGCAGCGCGGAGAACAGCGACCCCGAGTGCGTGATCAGCGCGACCGGCCCGCGGGGGAGCGGATCCGGCTCGATGTACCCAACCGCGCGCAGCCCGTGGACCACGTTGACGAACCCCATGCAGCCCGCCCCGCAGACCGCCATGCCCGCCCCGCGGGCGGTGGCGGCCAGCCGGGTGCGCAGGGTCGGCCGGGTCTGGCCCGGCGGCTGGCCTGGCAGCTCGTGCGCGCTGCCGAACAGCACGGCGGAACGGTCACCCCGGCGCGCCGCCAGGGCCAGCTGATCTTCCACGGCCGGGTCCGGCACGGCCAGCAGGACCAGGTCCACTGGCCCGGGCACGTCGGCCAGCGAGGCGTGGCAGGGCCGCCCGGCCACTCGTTCGTGCCGCGGGTTGACCAGGTACACCTGCGGCCGGGACGGGCTCCTGGTGACCTCGCTGACCATTCGCTCGCCGAGGCTGCCCGGCCGCGGGCTGGCCCCGACCAGGGCCACGCTGCGTGCCTCCAGCATCGCCTTCACCGCAGGCTGGCCGGCCGCGCCGGGCCCCGGAAGACCAGGTACCGGCGCGGCGGCAGCGACGTGGCTCATGGGGTTCGTTGCGGACAATGACGACCGATCAGGAGCGGCGGGTCAGCTTACGGACCTGCTCAGCCCGCCTGGCGCTCTTCTGGTCGGCGAGCGCGGCCTTAGCGGCCTGCCAGCCGGGGATCCCGCACACCCCGCCGCCCGCGTGCGTGGCCGAGCTGCCGTAGTACAGGCCGGGCAGCGGGGTCCGGTAGTCCGCGTAGCCCGGGGCCGGCCGCATGTGGAACAGCTGCTCCAGGGACAGCTCGCCGTGGAAGATGTTCCCGCCGACCAGGCCGTACTCCTGCTCCATCTCGTACGGGCCGACGATGTCGCGGTGCAGGATGGACGCCTTGAAGTTGGGCGCCAGCTCGTTGTAGCAGTCGATCATCCGGTCCGCGTAGGCCTCCAGCTCTGCGGTGCGCGGCTCCTCGCTCCAGTCGGCCGGCACCCACTGGGTGAACAGCGACATGATGTGGGTGCCCTCCGGGCTCAGCGTCTTGTCGAACGCGGTGGGGATCACGCCGTCGCTGAACGGCCGGACGGCGGCCTTCCCGTCCCGTGCGTCCAGGAACGCCCGCTCGATGTAGTCCATCGTGGGTGCCATCTCCACCGACCCGGTGTGGTGCTCCTGCAGGTTGGAGCCGGGGTCGGCGATGAAATCGGGCAGCTCGCCCAGAGCCAGGTTGATCTTCACCACGCCGCTGCGGGTCTTCCAGCGCTCGATGTCGCCCACGAAGTCCGGCGGCAGGTGCTCGTGCCCGATCTGGTCCAGGAACGCGGTCCGCGGGTGCAGCGTGGACACGATCACCCGGGCGCGGATCTCGTCGCCGTTCTCCAGCACCACGCCGGCGGCCTGGCCGTTCTCGACCAGGATGCGGACCACCTTGGCGTTCACCCGGACCTCGGCGCCGTGCTCGCGGGCGGCCAGCTCGATGGCGCTGGACACCGCGCCCATGCCGCCCTCCTGGAAGCCCCAGTTGCCCAGGTGGCCGTCGCCCACGTCGCCGATCGAGTGGTGCGCCATCACGTACGCGGTGCCCGGCTCGTACGGGCCCGCCCAGGTGCCGATCACGCCGTTGACCGCGAGTGCCCCCTTGACCTGCGGGGACTCGAACCAGTCGTCGAGCAGGTCGGCGATGCTCATGGTCATCAGCCGGGTCACGTCGGCTACGGTCCGCACGTCCAGGCCGCGGTTCTTCCACGCCAGCCGGAGCGTCTCGCGCAGGTCACGGGGCTTACGGGAACCAAGGTTGGGGGGGACGGTGAGCAGCAGCGGGCCGAGCACGTCGGCCAGCCCGGCCAGCCAGGCGTCCCAGCGCGGCATGGCGTCCGCGTCCTTCTTCGACCACCGGGAGACTTCCTCGTGGTTGCGGCGGGCGTCGTCGGCGTACAGCTTGATCGAGCCGCCCTCCGGGAAGGCCTGGTAGTAGGGGCCCATCGGGTAGATCTTGTAGCCGTGCCGGGCCAGGTCCAGGTCCTTGATGATGGTCGGCGGGAGCAGGCTCATCACGTATGAGAGCCGGGTCACCCTGAACTCTGGCGCGTCGGGCCAGGGCGCCTCCGTGGTGGCGGCGCCGCCGGTCTTGTGCCGCCCCTCCAGGACCAGGGTGCGTGCCCCGGACCGGGCCAGGTAGGCCGCGGCGACCAGGCCGTTATGCCCCCCGCCGACGACGAGCGCATCGTAGGACCCGGCGGGTGCGCCGGCCCGTGCTGCGGCCTGTGCTGCGGCCATGAATCCGTCCTCCAGAGAAATTCTCACCATGTTGACTGAATGTTCAGTCTAGAAATTTGGTACCGTTGCCACAAGAGCGCGGGCCAGATCAGTGGGTGGCCGGTGAAGGTGCCCCACTGGTACTGGGGCCGCGCGGGCGGGGCCGGTGAACAGGCTCCGCCGGGTAACGCGAGCGGGGCCGGTGAATAAGCCCCGCCGGGTAATGGAGTGGGCGAGGATGTCCGCATGAGTGAACGCGCCGGCGACGTCGCCGACACCGCCGACCAGCGCCGCGAGCAGATGCTGCGCGCCGCCATCGCGGTCATCGAGGAGCGGGGCTTCCCGGAGACCAGGATCGCGGACGTCGCGGCGCGGGCCGGGACCAGCCCGGCCCTGGTCATCTACTACTTCAAGACCAAGGACCAGCTGCTGACCGAGGCGCTGCGCTACGCCGAGGACGCCTGGTATGAGGCGGGTACCCGCCGGATGGCGGGCATCACCAGCGCGGCCCGGCGGCTCGAGGAACTGGTCGCCATGAACTTCCTGGTGGAGCTCGAAGACGAGCCCACCAGCTCCTGGCTGCTCTGGCTCGACCTGTGGGCCCAGTCGGTGCGGCTGCCCGAGGTGGCCGGGGTCCGGCAGAAGTTCGACGAGCGCTGGCGTGAGACGATCAGCTCCCTGGTCCTGGCCGGCCAGGCGGCCGGCGAGTTCGGCCCGGTGAACGCCGAGGACTTCGCGGTGACCATGTCCGCCCTGCTGGACGGGCTGGCCATCCAGGTCGCCCTCGGTGATCCGTCGGTCAGCCCGGCCCGCGCGTTCGAGCTGAGCATGCAGTTCATGTCCGGCCAGCTGGGATTCGAATGGTCCGGGCGGTCGCCCGCCCGGTAACACAGAAGGAGGCCGCCTGGTGCCCGGTGGACATATCCAGCTGGTCGCGCTGACCAAGCGGTTCACGGAAGTCGCCGTGGACAGCATCGATCTCACCGTGGACAGCGGCGAGTTCTTCTCGCTGCTCGGGCCGTCAGGGTGCGGGAAGACGACGACGCTGCGGCTGGTCGCCGGGTTCGAGCAGCCCACCTCCGGCCGGATCCTGCTGGACGGGACCGACATGTCGGGGGTGCCGCCGCACAAGCGCCACGTGAACACGGTGTTCCAGAGCTATGCCCTGTTCCCGTTCCTGACCGTGTTCGACAACGTCGCCTTCGGGCTGCGCTACCACAAGCTGTCCAAGCAGCAGATCGCCAGCAAGGTGCACGAGGCGCTCGACCTGGTCCAGCTGCGCTCCTACGAGAAGCGCCGCCCCGGCGCGCTGTCCGGCGGCCAGCAGCAGCGGGTCGCCTTGGCCCGGGCGCTGGTGCTGGGGCCCGCCGTGCTGCTGCTCGACGAGCCGCTCGGCGCGCTGGACGCCAAGCTGCGCCGCTCGCTGAAGGTGGAGCTCAAGGCGCTTCAGGAGCGGGTCGGCATCACGTTCCTCTACGTCACCCACGACCAGGAGGAAGCGCTGACCATGTCGGACCGGCTGGCCGTGATGAACTCCGGCCAGATCGTCCAGATCGGCACGCCGAGGCAGGTCTACGAGGAGCCCGCGGACACCTACGTGGCCGACTTTCTCGGGGTGTCGAACCTGATGGAAGTGGACGTGGTGGAGCGCGGCCCGGGCACGCAGTGCAGCGTCAAGGTCGGTGAATCCGCGCTGGATGTGGAACGCGGCGACGTGGACACGCTGGGAACCGCGCACGCGGTGATCCGCCCAGAGCGGGTGCGGATCGAGCAGCACGGCACGGCCGGTCCGAACCGGGTCCCGGCTATGGTCGAGCGGCTGGTGTTCCTCGGCGCGGCCACCCAGGTCATGCTGCGGCTGGCGCCCGGCGCGCAGCTGCAGGCGCTGGTCCAGAACGACGGCGGGCATCCCGAGCACCTCGCCCAGGGCACGCCGGTGCAGGTGTACCTGGCCCCGGACGCCCTGCGGGTGCTGCGCGGCAGCGCGCAGACCCTGGCGGAAGAGCCGGATCAGCTCAAGGTGTCCTGACACCGGGCGGCGGGGCGTATGCGGCCGGCGCGTCGCCCGGCCGGGACCGTCGCTGCTGATGTTGCGGCCGGAGCCGGTGTTGACGCACGATGATGGGTCTATGCCAGCGATTTCGCGACCGCCGACCACAGGGCTGAGTCGCCCTCCAGCGGGCCACGGACGATGGGGACACGCCCGTAGGCACGTTTCCGCGATCGTGAAGCGGCCGGGATAATCATGGCGGGGATGTGGGCCGGTCTCCCGTCCGACCGGGTGATGGCGGTCGCGGCGGACCTTGATACCGGGCAGGTGCAGATCGGCTCCGGCTACCTGGTCACCGAGCGCCTGGTGCTGACCGCAGGGCACTGCACGATCGATAGTAAGACCGGCCGGCCGGCGGCGAAGCTCCGGGTGGTCTGCCGCTCCGGCGGCCCAGAGGCATCCGCGACCCTGCTGGCCGCCCAGCCGGAACTCGATGTGGCCGTGCTCGAGGTCGAGGACCCGCCCTGGGCGGTGCCGGTCGTCTCGGAGCCGCCCCGCTTCGGCCGGGTGGATCGAAGCGGCTCCGGGGACGTGCACTACTGCCAGGCCATCGGCTTCCCGCTGTGGCAGGTCAGCCCGGAGGAGCAGGAACAGAACGCTGCCGAGTTGCACGGCACGATCCGGACGGCCGGGGATCCCGGGTCCGGATTCCTGGTGATGCGCGACCCCTTGCTGCATCACGTCACCATCCCGGCGAGCGCAAACGCCGAGGACCGGGCCGGGAAACCCCCCTGGGGCGGCCTTTCCGGCGCGCTGGTGTTCGGGCGGGGAATCGCCCTGGGGGTAGTGATCGAGCACCATCCCCGGCACGATGGCTCGGCGATGAGGATCCTTCCCGTGGAGCGTTTCGCCTCCCCGCCCGCGGGCGGCGACGCGGACACCGCGGCCGTGGCCGCCGCACTCGGGCTTCCGCCCGTGGACAGGCTGCCGCTGGTCGGCGAGCGACCCGCCGTCAAGCTGGTCGAAGAACCGGCACAAGGCCGGCTGCCGCGGGTCAGCGAGCTTAATCCGTACACGCTCGGCGCCACCCCGTCCGAATTCGGCAACTCCGAGACCTATGGGCAGCGCGACGAGTACGTTCCCCGCGTCAAGGACGAGCCACTGACCGCCGCACTGGGTGATCGCCCGCACGTCGTCCTGGTCGGCCCGTCGAAGGCCGGCAAGACCCGCACCGCCTTCGAGGCGATCCGCCAGCACGGCACGTGGGGCAGCGCCCTCCTGGCCTCCCCCGGGCCGGAGTCGCTGAAGCAGCTATCCACCCATCCCGAGCTCAGCAGTGCCGAGCCCCTTGTGATCTGGCTCGATGAGCTGGACCGTTTCCTGCCGCCAGGCGGGGAGCTGACCCCGGCCCTGATTTCCCGCCTGCTCGACCGGCCGGGACCGACCCTCCTGCTCGCCTCCCTCCGTTCCGGACAGCGGCAACGACTGCAGCGCGACGGGAAGCTGACCCAGGAAGTGCGGTCGGTGCTCGATAATTTCACCTCGGTCGAGCTCGCCAGTACCTGCGAGGACCCCGGCGAGCAGGCCCGGGCCGCCGCGATCTATCCGCAGCTCGGCTCCAGGCCGGAGGGCCTGGCCGAGATGCTGGCGGGCGCACCAGAGCTGCTGCGCCTCTACCAGGACGCGGCCGACGACGATCCCCCATTGCACTTCCTGGTCCGTACGTGTGTCGACTGGGCACGCTGCGGGCTGGCGCGGCCGATGCCGGAGCCTGATCTGCTCGCTCGAGCCCGCGATGCCCTGGGGGAACATCGGCCTGACCTGGACCCGGCGGACGACGACTTCCGTGAAGCGCTCGGCCGGGCCCGTACGCCATGCACTGGAGGAGGGCAGGCTGCCCTGCTCGGCACTGTGCGACTGGCGGATGGATCCTGCGGATACTGGCCATTCGACTACCTGGTGGCCGCCGACGAGGGCCAGCAGGGGAGCGTCCGGCCGATAGCCGAAAATACCTGGCTGAGCTGGCTGGAATGCGCAACTGACGAGGATGCGTTCGCCAT
>JAOPYP010000532.1 GCA_025964635.1 Actinomycetes bacterium
GGCCGCCCGTATGGCCACGATCTCCGCGTGGGCGGTGGGGTCCGCGGCGGCCTCGCGCCGGTTGTGCCCGCGGCCGGTGATCGTGCCCGCGGCGTCCAGGACCACGGCGCCCACCGGGACCTCGGGAGGCTGCCGGGCCAGGGCGGCCGACGCTTCCGCGAGCGCGGCACGCATGGCGGTCGCGAAGGAGGCTGCATAACCGGTGGTCACGGCGCAGGATAACCGGTGATCACGCCGCAGGTGGGCCTCACGGTGCCCGGCTCAGGGCGCTTGCGTCACGGCGCGTGTCTCAGGGCCTGTCTCAGGGTGCCATCTCACGGGCCGAGGGCGGCGTCCAGGGCCCGGTCCAGCGTGTGGCCGAAGCCGAGCCGGCGCGCGATATTTTCCAGGGCCTCGTCGGGGAACAGGTCCAGGTTGCCGGACAGCGCCCCGAGATCCATCTCGTCCATGCCGAGGTCGGCGAAGATGGACATCTCCCCCGCGGGCAGCACCTGGTCCAGGTCGTCCTCGCCGGGGACCGCGATGTCGAGGTACTCCAGCACCTGGCGGGCCAGCGGCCAGTCCACGGCGGCCGTCAGGTCGGACAGGAACACCGAGACCTCGCCGCCGAGCACCCGTAGCGCCACGAAGAAGTCATCCCCGACCGCGACCAGCCCAATCGTGCCGCCCAGGCTCGGCTGCTGCCGGAGCGCGTGGATCAGGCCGTTCAGGTCCTCGGTGAGGGCGACCGGCAGGACTTCGGTGTCCCAGGCGTCATCCTCCCGGTAGACGATCACGGCGACGTTGCCGCCATTCACATCCGTCATCGCCACCTCACCAGGGCTGTCTTCCAGCAGTGAATGGTGTCAGATCGGCGGCACCCCCGTATGCCAATCCCCAGGCTCACCGGCGGCCGGCGGGGCGCGGGGAGATTTCACTACCTAAGGCAGTGAGATGTGCACCTATTGTTACCGCCGGCCGGATGCGGAACCCGCAAGGCGAGAACCCGCCAATTTCCGGGTGCGGGCGGCGGGTGATCCCCGGCGCGGCGGCGGACCAAGGTACGGTGGCCTGCCTGCACATTCGCTAGTCTTGGTAAAGCAATTACACTGGGCTAAGCTGAGTTGACTGGCTGACGCAGCGGACGACCGCGGAGCTGATCATGCCGAAGAAGATCATCACCTGGGCGATCGTCATCTTCGTAGCCTTTTACCTGCTCACGCAGCCTCACGCCATCCATAGCCTGGTGAACCTCCTCAAGAACGCCGGCCACACCCTCGCGACGTTCGTGAACTCTCTGTGAGCATGCGATGCGACTGATCGCTCCGCGCAACTCGGGCCCGGCTGCGGTCAACAAGTACCTGCTGCCCCACGAGCACCAAGTCATCACGGTCCGCAAGCACCCGGCCGTGCTCATCGGCCCCATCGCGATCGCGCTGGCTGGGCTGCTCATCGCCCTGGTCGTGGGGACCACCGTGCTGCGGCACTCCCACAACGGCATCATCGTCCTGGTGTTCGTGGTCGTGGCGCTGCTGCTCTACCTGGGCTTCAAGACCTGGGAGTGGTCCGAGGACTACTTCGTGGTGACGTCCGACCGGATGCTCGAGGCCAGCGGCGTCTTCACCCGTAAGGTCGCGATGATGCCGCTGGTCAAGGTCACGGACATGAGCTTCCAGCGCTCGACCCTCGGCCGCCTGCTGGGCTTCGGGGATTTCATCCTGGAGTCGGCCGGCCAGGACCAGGCCCTGCGCACCATCGACCACGTGCCCTACCCCGAGCAGCTCTACCTCGAGATCTGTGCCCTGATCTTCCCGGCCGAGAAGATCCCCTGCCCGCAGTGCGACGGGCAGGGCATACTCATCCAGCAGAACGAGGACGGGGAGGAGACCACCTACCTCTGTCCCCTGTGCAAGGGACGTAAGACGGTCACCAGCGACAACCTCATCGCCGACAGAGACTCCGGCGACGACTGAGCCGCAGCAGAGCCATTTCCCTTCCCCGGGGTTCGTGCTGCCGGACGGTCCACGTGAGCGTCCGGCAGCACGAGTCTGCCCGCGGCACGGATCCGCGGGCCGCATCGGCCTGCAGGCGGTACCGGGCGCCGGTCACACGCTGACGAGCGCGATGCCGGCCACCGCGAGCAGCAGGCCGGCCAGCTGCGGCAGGCGTAGCCGCTCGCCCAGCACCACCCGGGCCAGGAGCACGGTGACCCCCGGGTACAGCGAGGTCAGGACCACCGCGATGCCGAACAGCCCGGCCCGGGTAGCGGCCACGTAGCAGATGTTGGCGGCTGCATCGAGTACCCCGGAGGCGACCGCCGCGGCCAGCAGCCACGGGCTGGCCGCGCGCCAGCCCACGCCGCCCAGCCAGGCCACCGCCCCGGTCACGACCAGGGCCCCGGTGATCCGGGACACGGCGCTGGGCCAGAGCACACCCGACGCGCCGGCGTAGCGGAGGAACAAGAAGAAGAGGCCGAACCCCAGGCCGCCGGCCACGCCGAACAGGAGCCCGCGGGCCGCCGGCCGGGACCCGGGCCGGCGGCGCCCGATCCCCTCCGAGCTCACCAGCACGGTGGCCACCAGGCACACGGCGCCCCCGAGGTACACCAGGGGCCCGGGACGTTCCCCGGTTGCGATCGCCACGCCGACCGGGAGCACGGTGGACATCAGGGCGGACACCGGGGCGACCACCTGCATCGGCCCCGCGGCGAGGCCCGCATAGAACAAGATGAGCCCGGCGCCTCCCGCCGCGCCGGCGGCCGCGGCCCAGGGCAGCCCGGCCGATCCGACCGGGCCGCCCGCGGCCAGGGCCATGGCCAGCAGGATCACCGCCCCCGCGGGGGCCGACACCCCGAGCACGGAGAGGACATGGGTCCGCCGCGACACGGCACCGCCGAGGAAGTCGGCGCTGCCGTAGAGCACGGCGGCCGCCAGGGCGAAGACAATGGTCACGATGACTCCCGGACGAGCGGGCCGAACCAGAAGGCCGGTCGGTTTAACGAACTATATGGTTCACTATAACGACCGACGTACGCCGGAGCGAACCGGGTACTGAGAGCGCAAGCGAACGGACAGACGATGGCTGCTGCCGACATCCCGGCCGCCCTGGCCCGGACCCTCCAGGCGCTGCGGGCCGAACGAGGCTGGTCGCTGGACCAGCTGACCGCCCGGTCCGGGGTGAGCAAGGGGGTCCTGGTCTCCCTGGAACAGGGGCGGGGCAACCCGAACCTGGGCACCCTGGCCCGGGTCGGCGACGCGTTCGGCGTGCCGCTGACCAGGCTGGTGGAGGTCCCGGGCGAGTCCAGCGTGCGGATCAGCGGTCCGGATCAGGCCCGGGTGCTGTGGCGGGGCCCGTCCGGCGGGACGGGCGTGATCATCGCCGCCACGGATCCACCCTGGGCGGCGGAGCTGTGGCGCTGGCAGCTCCAGCCGGGCGAGGGCTTCGGCGGCGACGCGCACACGCCTGCCACCCGGGAACTGGCCTGGGTCGAGGAGGGCACGCTGACGCTCACCGTGGCCGGGGAGCAGTACCAGGTGACGGCCGGGCAGTCGGCCCGGTTCCCGGGCGGGGTCCCGCACGCCTACCGGAATGCCGGGGCCGGGCCGGTGTCCCTGACGATGATCGTCGTGGTGCCGCCCGCCCCGGAGTGAGCGGGCCGGCGGCCAGAGCTCCCGGTGCCGGTAACGCCGGCTGCGGGCCGCCCGAAGCGGCCCGGGCACTGCCGGGCACTGGTACATTCTGAAACAGAAATCACGCTGGCCTTGGCCGCGTGAATTTACCTGCGGATTACCCGGCGCAGATTGCCGCGTGGTCCCGGGCGGGCCGTGGCGATGGGCTGATTCCCCGGCCAATTTCCTCGATAGGAGAAGTAATGCGAGTCGTGGTGACAGGTGGCGCCGGTTTCCTCGGATCGCATCTGTGTGACGCGATAATCGCCCGGGGTGACAGCGTCGCATGCGTCGACAACCTGGCCACCGGGCGGCCGGATAACGTCGCGCACCTGATGGGCAGCCCTGGGTTCACGTTCGTGGAGGCCGACGTCAGTTCCGGCCTCGACGTCCCCGGCCCCGTCGACGCCGTTGCCCATCTGGCCAGCCCGGCTTCGCCTCCGGACTACCTGCGTCTTCCCCTCGAGACCCTGGCCGTGGGCAGCCACGGAACCGAGAACGCGCTGCGCCTCGCGCACCGGCACGGCGCCCGTTTCGTCCTCGCCTCCACCAGCGAGGTCTACGGCGACCCGGCCGTGCACCCGCAATCCGAGGACTACTGGGGCAACGTCAATCCGGTCGGCCCGAGAAGCGTGTACGACGAGGCCAAGCGGTTTGCCGAGGCCCTGACCCGGGCCTACCGGGACACTCACAGTGTCAATGCCGGCATAATCCGCATCTTCAATACGTACGGCCCCCGGATGAGCGCGCGCGACGGGCGCATTGTCACGAACTTCATCACCCAGGCCCTGAACGGCGACCCGCTGACCATTTACGGCGACGGCAGCCAGACCCGCAGTTTCTGCTACGTCGACGACCTGATCCGCGGCATCGTGAGCATGATCGACTGCACCGAGACCGGCCCGGTGAACCTCGGGAACCCGGAGGAATTCACCGTGGCCGACTTCGCGCAGCTGGTCCTCCGGCTGACCGGCTCGGCCTCGCCGGTCGAGCACCTGGCCCTGCCGGTCGACGACCCGACCCGCCGGTGCCCGGTCATCACCCGGGCCAGCCGCGTGCTGGGCTGGCAGCCGGAGATCCGCGTGGAGGACGGTGTCCGCCGCACGATCGAATGGTTCCGCTCCCAGCCCGAGGAAGTGCGGCTGGCCTCGGCGGCCGGTTCACGGTAACGGGCGCGGTGGACGGCCGGCCGCTGCGCCTAGGCACCGGCCGTATCCCGCACCTCCGTTAACGGTCCGCGCCGCCCAGGGACCGGACGGTCCAGCCGGCGGCGCGCCACTGGTCCAGCGGGAGCACGTTCCGCCCGTCGAGCAGGCGCGGGGTCCGGACGACTGAGGCCAGCTCGAACGGATCGATCTCGTGGTACTCGCGCCACTCGGTGAGGTGCAGCACCATATCCGCCGCCTCGCAGGCCTTCACCGCTTCCTCGGCGTAGTCCAGGGCCGGGCAGGCCCGGCGCGCGTTATAGGTCGCCCGCGGATCGTGCACCCGCACGACCGCGCCCTCGGACTGGATCACCCGGGCCACCTCCAGGGCCGGTGAGTCCCGCACGTCGTCGGTGTCAGGCTTGAACGCCGCCCCCAGCACGGCCACGTTCCGGCCGGCGAACGAGCCGCCGGCGAGCTCGCGGGCCATATCGACGGCCAGGGTTCGCCGGCCGGTGTTGATCTGGTCCACCTCGCGCAGGAACTGCAAGGAGTCACCCACGCCCAGCTCGTCGGCGCGGGCCATGAAGGCCCGGATGTCCTTGGACAGGCAGCCCCCGCCGAAACCGAGCCCAGCGGACAGGAAGCGGCGCCCGATGCGGGTGTCGTGGCCGAGCGCGTCCGCGAGGGTCATCACGTCCGCCCCGGCGGCGTCACATACGTTCGCGACCGCGTTGATGAAGGAGATCTTGGTGGCCAGGAAGGCGTTCGCCGCGACTTTCACCAGCTCCGCCGTGGCCAGGTCCGTGGTGATGTACGGCGTGCCCAGGTCGAGCACGCTGGCGTACACCGCGCGCAGCGCCGTGTCGGCGGCTTCCGTCGTCACGCCCGCGACGATCCGGTCGGGCCGCAGCGTGTCCTGGACCGCGAAGCCCTCGCGGAGGAATTCCGGGTTCCAGGCCAGGCCCGCGGCCTCCCCCACCGGGGCGAGCCTGGCGATCCGGGCCGCCAGCCGGGCCGCGGTGCCGACCGGCACCGTGGACTTGCCGATGACCAGGCAGTCCCGCCTCAGGTGCGGGGCCAGCCCGTCCACCACAGCCTCGATGTGACTCAGGTCCGCACCGGTTCCGCCGGGCAGCTGCGGGGTGCCGACGCAGATGAAATGGACGTCGCCGAACTCCGCCGCTTCCTGCAGGGATGTGCTGAAGCGGAGCTTCCCGGATCCCACCGCGCGGACCAGGATGTCTTCCAGCCCGGGCTCGAAGAAGGGCGCGCGGCCGTCCTGGAGCGCGGCGATCTTCTGGGTGTCGGTGTCCACGCCGAGGACCTCGTGGCCGAGATCCGCCATGCAGGCGGCGTGCACGGCACCCAGGTACCCGGTCCCAATGACGGTGATGCGCATACGGGTCACTCGCCAACCATGCCGTACAAAAGTCCCGAACGTGGCTATTCGTCGTAACCGTGCCGTGAAGAGCTCGGGAAGTTCACGGGCTAAACTCGGCGGGCCGTGCGCAAGCGGTACAGGAGTCCGCCGGGGCGATGTAATGGTCCCAGGCCAGACTTGGCTCAGGAGGCGAGATCAGCCGTGCGCTTCGTCTTCAGCCCGCCCACCGAGGAGGCGGCCGGCCTGCTGAGCCTGCCGTGGACGGACCCGCTCGAGCAGTGGCAGGACCCCCGGCTGGTGGAGATCCGGCAGCGCGGCATCTCCCGGCACATCGTCCGGTTCGTCGCCGACGACGGCGAGCTGTACGCGCTCAAGGCGATCAATGAGAACCTGGCCCGGCGCGAGTACCGGCTGCTGCGTGAGCTCGCCGAGCTCAATGTGCCCGCGGTGCACGTGGTGGGCATCGTGGTGGATCGCGGACCGGATCTCGATGCCATCCTGGTCACCCGGTTCCTGGACTTCTCCACTACCTACCGGGCCGTCTTCTCCAGCCCGCGGGGCGGCCAGCCGACCGACCGGCTGCTCGACGCGCTGGTCGAGCTCCTGGTGCGGCTGCACCTGTCCGGCTTCTTCTGGGGTGACTGCTCGCTGTCCAACACGCTGTTCCGCTACGACGCGGGCACGCTCGAGGCATACCTGGTCGACGCGGAGACCAGCGAGCGCCATCCCTCACTGACCACGGGCCAGCGGCATTACGACGTGGAACTCGCCGAGGAACGGGTCTACGGCGAGCTTCTCGACCTCCAGGCCGGCGACCTGCTCAGCCCGGAGCTGGATCCCATGGAGATCGCGGCCGAGCTGCCCCGGCGCTATGAGCGGCTGTGGGATGAGCTGACCCGCGAGGAGGTGCTGCACCCGGACGACCAGCGTTACCGGATCGCGCAGCGGCTGCGCCGGCTCAACGAGCTCGGCTTCGACGCCGACGAGGTGGAGCTGATCAGCACGCCGGACGGGAACCGGCTCCGGCTGCGGACCAAGGTCTCGGAGTCCGGGCATCACGCGCGCAAGCTGTTCCTGCGCACGGGGCTCATCGTGGAGGAGAACCAGGCCCGCCGGCTGCTCAACGACATCGCCAGCTTCCGCGCCTACCTGGAGCAGAAGCGGGGCCGTCCGGTGCCCGAGATGGTGGCGGCCAGCCAGTGGCTCAACGAGATCTACGATCCGGTGGTCGCGGCGATCCCAGAAGGCCTGCGCGGCCGCCTGCCCCCCGCCGAGATCTTCCACGAGATCCTCGAGCACCGCTGGTACATGTCGGAGGAAGCGGGCTTCGACGTCGGGACGACCGCGGCCGCCCGGTCCTATTTCCAGACGGTGCTGCCGGAGGTGCCTGAGCTGCTCAGCGAGGGCGGCGCGGGGCCCGGTGAGAGTGGCGTGTCGTCCTGACGGCCGCGGGCCGCGATCATGGGGAGCCCGATCAGGAGCGCCAGCACCGCGACCACGGCCGCTTCGATCAGCTGGTCATCCGCCTCGTGGGTGCAGAACTGCTGGAGTTGCTGCTGCTGCGCGGCGCTTCCGGCCTGCCCCGGGCGGCCGCCCGTGTTGACGATGCCCGGGTCGAGCCGGACCTGAACCGCGTTGTCGGACGCGTAGCCCGGGCCGCAGTAGCCCATGACCGCACCGGACGAAGCCCGCTGCACGCTCAGCGGGACAACCAGCAGGGTCAGCGCCGCGGCCAGGCCGCCTACGACGATCGCGACACCGCACAGGCGCAGGAACTCCCGGCCGGCCGATCGCATGGCTCCCTCCTCACCGGATCTCACCCACCCCCGGGGCCTGGCCTCCGCCGTGCCATCGGGCCGGCTGCGCCGGTCGGCGGCGGACTCGGCGCCGATGGGCCCGGCTGTTACCCAGCTTCGCATGCTCCGGCGGTGAGCACGCGTAGCAGCCGGGCCAGGTTCCCGGACCTGGCCCGGCGCCCTTAGGCTCGGGCTATGGCCGTTGACTGGGGGACGATCGCGTCGCTGGCCACCGCGGGCGGGACCCTGGTGCTCGCCGTTTCCACGTTCGCGTCGGTGCGCTCGGCCAACCGGGCCGCCCGGGTCGCCGAGCGGTCGCTCATGGTGGGGCTGCAGCCCCTGCTGGTCCCGTCCCGACTTCAGGATCCGGACCAGAAGGTCTTCTGGATCGACAACAAGCACGTCGTACTGCCCGGCGGCAGCGGCATTGCCGAGGTCGAGGGCGAGAGCGGCACCGTCTACCTGGCCATGTCCGTGCGCAACGCGGGCAACGGCATCGCGGTGATGCGGTCCTGGCGGGTCTGGCCGGAGCAGCTCACCACCCAGGACCGGCCGGACCTGGACGGGTTCCGGCGGCAGACCCGCGACCTGTACGTGGCGCCCGCCGACGTGGGGTTCTGGCAGGCGGCGTTCCGTGATCCGGAGGACCCGCAGCGGGCCGGGGTGGTCCAGGCGGTCAAATCCCGCCAGGCGGTGACCGTCGACGTGCTGTACGGCGACTACGAGGGCGGCCAGCGGCTGATCAGCCGGTTCCTGATGCAGCCTCGCGGCGACACCGGGACCTGGCTCGTGACCGTCGCGCGTCACTGGAACCTGGACCGCCCCGATCCCCGGTAAGGACGGCATCCCCCGGTAACGACGGCGCCGGGGCGGCCGGTAGCGTCCACGGGACAGCGCGTACCGGTCCTGGGAGGTAGACGTGATGGCGGAGCCGGATCCTGAGCCGATGCAAGCCGGGGTGGTCAACGTCCTGCTGACCATCGACCCAGTGGCCAGCCATGCCGCGGGCACGTACCTCACCTGGGACGGCAGGCCGTTCGACGAGGACGAGACCGCGCGATGCGACGCGGCCACGCCGCACGAGCTGTGGGCGTGGACCGTCACCACCGATGAGGCACCCGGCGCCGCCGCCGAACCCCGGGCGGACATGCGCACGCTGACCACGATCGTGTCAGGCGCCACCGGCCAGGCCCCGGAGGCGTTCAATGAGGCAGTGCTCGCGCACTTTGCCGGCTGCCGGGCCCGCGACGTGCTGGGCCCGGGCGGCGAGGCGGCCGGTGGCGAACCCGGAGCGGCCGGGCCACCCACCGGGGAAACCGCCAGGGAGACCGGGCCCGGAGCATACCGTCCCTACCCGGCCATCTTCCGCGAGACGGTGCTGCCACGGATCTTCCGGGAGACCGTCCTGCCCGGGCTGGCCGGGCAGGCCCACGACGAGGCGCTGGAGATCCTCGGCCGCCTGGAGCCGCCGGCCAGCGCGCCAGCCCCCGACGCCACCGCCTGATCCGGCCCCCGTGCTGGCCCCTGTCTGTGCTGGCCCCCTGAGCCGGAGCCCTGAGCCGGAGCCCTCGCCGGTCCCGGGAACAGCCTCCTGAGGCCAGGCCACTGGGCTGGTCAGCTCGCGCAGCCGCCCGCCGCCTTGGCCGCGGCGACATCCGCGGACAGGCTTCCGTGGTGGTACAGCCAGAGGTCCCGGGGCGAGAACCCCCAGTGCCCATTGGCGTAGACCAGCGTCTCGGTGGCGCTCACCGGCTTCGCCGTGCCCGTCAGGGCCACCGTCACCACCGCGGTGCTGCCGGTCACGGCGATGTGGCGGATCCTGTACGACATCCCGCCGGTCGCGCCCGGGCAGCCCCGGTGCACCGCCACCCAGGCCTGCTCGCTGATGGCCTGCCGGGCGGGGGTGCTCAGCATCTGGTAGATGATCGCGAACTGGCCGGCGGTGTACAGCGTGAGGTAGTCATCGGCGTCGGACCGGACCGCCGCGGCCGTCTGCGGCTCCACCGGAGTGGACGCGTGCGCGCCGGGCGACGGGCTGCGGCCCGGCGCTCCCGCGGAATTCCCGGAACTGGCCGCTGAGCAGGCCGCTAAGGCCAGCCCGGCGGCAACCGCAGCGGGGACCATCGCCATCGCCTGAAATCGCATTCGTGCGCTTCCTCTCGGAGGTGACGCATAACTGACGCCCGCCGGGGCCCGGCGGTGCACACCCGCGCCGGTCAGTTTGGGCCACGCTGATCGTGCCGGCCGGCCAGGGGGTGAGCACGACGACGCGGTCTCCCCCGGCCCCGGCCCGGGCCAGATTATGGCACCTGGCGGCCCGGCCGTGCTCGGCGCGTCGCCTGGCCCAGCCCGGAAATCGGCCCCGGCCGTGAATCGATCGCCGCTCACGGGTAGCGGCGGCCGCCGGAGGTGAACCGCAGTGACTGGTACTTCAGCGGCCGTGACTAATATCTCGTGGACCGGGATCGGCATCATGGTCGTCGTCATCGTGCTCGGCCTGCTGGCTCTGGTGCTCTCGGTGTTCGTCTGTGGCCGGGGTTCCTGGAAACACCAGCGAATCGACCGGACGGCCGGAGACGTCCGCGGCGGCGTTCACGTCGGGGACCCGGGCAGCGTGATGCCGCGCCGGGACGCTCCCACGCACTCAGCCGATCCAGACGCCAGTGGTCCAGACAAGCCGTTAGGGCTGGTCAGGCTGCCACGGTAATGAGAGGGTCGGCCCGGTCAGGGCGCAGTAGCCAGGAGACGCCGCCGGTGAGGGAGACCGGATTGACCTGCGCCGGTGGCCGCTTACCCGGGCGCCTGCGGGGGCGCGGTGCGCAGCCGTCGCGCAAAAGCGCGGGCGGCGGCGGCCGGGTCGTCGGCCTCGGTGATGGCGCGGACCACGACCACCCGGGTGGCTCCCGCGGCCAGGACGTCGTCGAGCCGGCCGAGGTCGATACCGCCGATCGCGAACCAGGGCCGGGCTGGCTTCCCGCGGGCCACGTGCGCGGGCAGGCCCAGGCCTGTCGCGGGGCGGCCCGGCTTGGTCGGCGTGACCCACACCGGCCCGGCGCAGAAGTAGTCCGCACCCGGCGCGGCGGCCGCCGCGCGGGCCTGGGCCGGGCTGTGGCTGCTGAGCCCGATCAGCGGGCCCGGGCCGAGGATGCGCCGGGCGGCCGGGACGGGCAGGTCGTCCTGGCCCAGGTGGAGCACGTCGGCGCCGGCCGCGAGGGCCACGTCCGCGCGGTCGTTCACCGCGAGCAGCCGGCCGTGCCGCCGGCAGGCGTCCGCGAAGACCTCGAGCAGCGCGAGTTCGTCCCCCGCCTCGAGACCTTTCTCGCGCAGCTGGACGATGTCCACGCCGGCGGCGAGCACCGCGTCGAGGAACTCCGCCAGGTCGCCGCGGGACCGGCGGGCGCCGGTGCACAGGTAGAGCCGGGCGTCGGCCAGCCGGGCCCGCAGCCCGGCCACCGGGTCGGGTGTCATCGCGCCACCAACCCTAGGGGCGCGGGCCGGGGTGGGCTACGCTGGCCCGGTCGGCTTGGTCCGACCACGGGAGTCCCGCCCAGGGGCTGAGAGGGAGGCAGACGCCTCCGACCGTTGAACCTGATCCGGGTCATGCCGGCGAAGGGAGTCCGCTCCATCATGAGCGCCACTGTCACCCGCACCCAGAATGCTGATGTCGTCGTCGCGGGCGGCGGCGTCATCGGCACCGCGATCGCGTGGCGGGCCGCGGCGGCCGGACTCGATGTGATCCTGGTGGATCCGCAGGCCCGGGAGGGCGCATCCCTGGTCGCGGCGGGCATGCTCGCGCCGGTGTCGGAGGCCCTGTTCGGGGAGGACGCACTGCTGCGGCTGAACCTGCTGGCCGTCCGGCGGTTCCCCGATTTCGCCGCCGAACTGGAGGAGCTGACCGGCCAGCGGGTCGGGCTGCGCCGGGAGGGCACGCTCGCGGTGGCGCACGACGCCGGCGATCACGCCGCGCTGCTCCGGCTGGTCACCTTCCGCCGGTCGCTGGGGCTGGACGCCGACGAGCTGGACGGCCCGGAGTGCCGCGCGCTCGAGCCGTTCCTGGCGCCGGACGTGCGGGGTGGCGCGCTGTTCGCGGGCGACTGGTCGGTGGACAACCGGCGGTACCTGACGGCGCTGCGGCAGGCGGCCGCGGGCGCCGGGGTGCGGGCCGTGCGCGGCCGGGTGACCGGGGTGCTGGCCCGCGGGGGCCGGGCCTGCGGCGTGCAGCTTGATGCCCCGGAGCCCGGCGGGATCGGCGGTCGGCCGTCGATCGGCTGTGACACGGTCGTCGTCGCCGCGGGGTGCTGGTCCGGGGAGATCGCCGGGCTGCCGGAGCCGCTGACGACCGCGATCCGGCCGGTCAAGGGCCAGCTGCTGCGGTTGCGCGTGCCGGGCGGGATGCCGCCCGTGCTCAGCCGCAGTGTCCGCGCCACGGTGCGCGGCGCCGAGGTCTACCTGGTGCCGCGGGCGGACGGGGAGATGGTCGTGGGCGCCACCTCCGAGGAGCGGGGCCGGGACCGGACGGTGACCGCGGGTGCGGTGCACGACCTGCTGCATGACGCGATGAGCGTGCTGCCGGTCACCAGTGAGCTGACTCTCGCCGAGACCTGCGCCGGGCTGCGCCCCGGGACCCCCGACAACGGCCCGCTGGCCGGGGTCACCGGCCTCGACGGGTTGCTGGCCGCCACCGGGCACTTCCGCAACGGCATCCTGCTGTCGGCGGTCACCGCGGACGCCGTGGCGGCCTGGCTGACCGGGCACCCGGCCGAGGCGGAGTGGGCGCCGTTCGCGCCGGCCCGGTTCACCGCCGGGGTGAGGTCCTGATGGGCATCCGGCTGACCGTCAACGGGGAACCGCGCGAGGTGCCGGATGGCGCGACGGTGGACGCCGTGGTGGCCACGGTCACCGGCCAGCTCACGGGGCAGGCCGGCGGCGTGGCGGCCGCGGTCAACGGCGAGGTCGTGCCGCGGCGGTCCTGGGCGGGTGCACCGCTCCGCGACGGCGACCAGGTCGAGGTCGTCACCGCGGTCCAGGGAGGCTGAGATGACCGGCACGGAGGTCGGGAACGGGGTGCCGGGCGGGCCCGGGGAAGGCCAGGCGGACGGGCCCGGATCGTGGCGGCTGGGCGGGCGGGCGCTGGGTTCCCGGCTCATCGTCGGCACCGGCGGGGCGCCGAGCCTCGACGTGCTCAGGCGGGTAATCGCCGCCTCCGGGACCGCGGTCGCGACCGTGGCCATGCGGCGGGTCGCGCCGGGCGGGGCCGGGTCGCTGCTCGCCACCTTGCAGCAGTCGGGAGTGCACATCCTGCCCAACACGGCCGGCTGCCACACCGCCAGCGAAGCGCTGTTCACCGCGCGGCTGGGCCGCGAAGCGCTCGGCACCGACTGGGTCAAGCTGGAGGTCGTGGCCGATGACCAGATCCTGCTCCCCGACCCCGGGGAGTTGCTGCGGGCCGTGCACCTGCTCGTCGCGGACGGGTTCACCGTCCTTCCTTACACTAACGACGACCCGGTCCTCGCCCGTCAGCTCGAGGGCGCGGGGTGTGCGGCGGTGATGCCGCTCGGCGCCCCGATCGGCTCAGGACTCGGCGTCCGCAACCCGCACAACATCGCGATGATCGTGGAGCGGGCCGGCGTGCCCGTCATCCTCGACGCCGGGATCGGGACCGCCAGCGACGCGGCGTTCGCGATGGAACTTGGCTGCGCCGGGGTCCTCGTCGCGTCGGCCATCACCCGCGCGGCCGATCCGGAGCGGATGGCCGGCGCGATGCGGCTGGCGGTCGCGGCCGGGCACGCCGCCCGGTCGGCCGGGCGGATCACGCGCCGCTGGCACGCGCAGCCGTCGAGCCCGCTGGCGGGGGTGCCGGGGGGCCTGGCATGACCCAGCCGCAGCGGAAGGACGGCGCGGCGCGGGTGCCGCGGGTGCTCACGATCGCGTCCTCCGACTCCGGGGGCGGCGCGGGCATCCAGGCGGACCTGAAGGCCTTCGCCCGGTGCGGCGCCCACGGCATGTCCGCGATCGTGGCCCTGACCGCGCAGAACACCCTGGGCGTCACCGCGATCCACGAGGTACCACCCGACTTCGCGCGGGCCCAGATCGACATGGTCCTCGACGACATCGGCGCCGACGCCGCGAAGACCGGCATGCTGTTCTCCACGCCGCTGATCGAGGCGGTGGCCGATGCCCTGGCTCCCCGCGGCCTGCCGCTGGTCGTCGACCCGGTCATGGTGGCCAGCTCGGGGAGCCGCCTGCTCCGCGAGGACGCGGTCAAGACCCTGATCACCGCGCTGTTCCCGCTGGCCACCGTGCTGACCCCGAACCTGCCGGAGGCCCAGGCCCTGACCGGCCTGCGGACCGAGGACCGCGCGGTGCTCGCCGAGGGCCTGGCCGCGATGGGCGCCCCGGCGGTTCTGGTCACCGGGGGTCACGGACGGGAGCCGGAAGACCACTTGTTCGACGGCTCGGCTCACCTGAGCATCCCGGTCCCCCGGTACCCGATCGCCGCGACGCACGGGGCCGGGTGCACGCACTCGGCGGCGCTCGCGGCCGGGCTGGCCGCCGGCCTCACGCTGCCCGATGCGGCCCGGCATGCCGCC
>JAOPYP010000535.1 GCA_025964635.1 Actinomycetes bacterium
TCTTCGCCGAGCTCGGCATGGAGCTGGAAGGCAAGGGGCAGATCGAAGGCCCTTGGGCGGACCGCACCGTCGGACTCGACGGCGTCCGGAGCGACATCGCGATGATGCGGACCCCGGACGGCCACAGCAAGCTGGAGCTGACGAAGTACCACACCCCCCCCGGCGGTCGGCGCCGAGCCGGAGAACCCGTCGCCCAACACGCTGGGCCTGCATCGTGTCATGTTCGCTGTCGACGACATCGACGACACCGTCACCCGCCTGCGCGCCCACGGTGCCGAACTCCTCGGCGAGGTGGCGCAGTACGAGAGCATCTTCCGGCTCTGCTACCTCCGCGGCCCCGCGGGCATCATCGTCGCCCTGGCCGAACAGATCGGCTGACGCGAGCCTGCAGGAAGGAACGACGCGGCCATGTTCCGTGCGCTCGACGACGAGTGGTCGTCCCTCCTCAGACCCAGGTTGGCGAGGACTTCATGTCTGAGCCAAGGTCAACTTGAGAGAGTTACGGACATAGCTTCCGGCAACCCGCTGAGAACGGATCGTCAACGCCGTTTCCGGTGGCGGGCCGGCCCCGGGATCGGCAGGATCGGGGCATGACCTCCGAACCGCACCGGCGGGCGATCGGCTCACTGCGGGCCGTGGCGCTGGACGCCCCGGACATCGACCTCCTGGCCACGTTCTACGAGCAGCTCGCCGGCTGGCGACGCGTCCCCGACGACGACGAAGACGACTGGATCACGATCGACTCCGGTGACGGCTGGCGGATCGGCCTGCAACGGGCCACCGACCACGTCCCGCCCCACTGGCCGGACCAGGACCGTCCGCAGCAGGCCCATCTCGACTTCCGGGTACCGGACATCGATGCGGCGGCGGAACGCGCCCAGCAGCTTGGCGCCAGCCTGCTGCGCCGCAACGAACGGTGGCACACACTGGCCGACCCGGCCGGCCACCCGTTCGACCTGTGCGTCAACCCCGACGACCCGCGGACCACCCTGATGGGCGTCATGCTCGACTGCCCCGACGCGAAGGCGCTGAGCCACTTCTACGCGGAGCTGCTCGGCAAGCCGGTGACGTACGAGGCGGACGGGGTCGCCATGATCGGCGAGGACGGCGCACAGCCGGTGATGTTCCAGCAGGTGGAGCAGTACACCGCGCCGCGCTGGCCGGATCCGGCGTACCCGCAGCAGATCCACCTCGACGTGACCGTCCAGGACGTGGACGCGGCGGAACGGGCCGCCCTCGACATCGGTGCCACCCGACTGGACGGCGCCGGCCCGAACTGGCGCGTCTACGCCGATCCGGCCGGCAAGCCATTCTGTCTGCTGTGGACGGTCTAATTAACTGCTCAGACAAGGTCGCTGGTTGAGGCGGTGACATCCAGGCCGCGCTCCCGCAGGTCCACGAGCAGGTCGGTGGCCAGCGTGGTGTTCTCGGTGGACCCCTCGACCAGGGCGAGCGGGTGCTTGGTGCCATCCATGCCGATCCCGTGCGCGACCACGCAGCAGTGCTCGGCAAAGTGCATATATGGATCATGATGACGGCCAGATCCAGCTGCGACAGGTTCGCCGACATCAACTCGGCCAGGGCCTTGGCAGTCCCGGCAACGAACCGTCGCGAGATCGCCGACTTGCTCGTGCCCTTCGCGGACTTGCCGGTCTGCTCGCCGACCGGCTCGAGGCCGAGCCCGTAGTGGCGCGTGGACAGCTTGCCCAGCATCCACCCAGCGCCATCTGCTCCGGGGCAACCTCCGGGCGGCCCGGCCCGGCCCGGCCCGCCACACCTCACCGACGCCGCCAGCCGCGATCTGGCTCTCCAGCCGGTAACGGCCCGCGAACGCCAACCCAGGGACAGGCATGACCGCCCAGACGTTACCCGGCCGCCGGTGACCCGCCCCGCCCGCCAGAGCCGCGCACCGGCACCGGGGCCAGGACAGCGCCCGCCCGGGTAGCCCCGGGCCCCACCCCGGGGAACAGGCCCCCGGCCCCAACAACGGCAGCCCTGCCGGATCCGTTACGCGCCGATGGGAACCCAGCGGGCTGGCCGGGACCGCGGAGGCGTACGCGGCCATCTCGGTGGGCTTGGCGCTGCTGGCATGAGCATCTAGTGGTGGGTAGCCGGCTTAGCGCCTGGGTGGCTCGGGTGAGCCGGGTGACTTGGATGATCAGGGTGGCTGGCCGGCTGGCCAGTTGGGTGCACGGCCGGAGTGGACGACGATGAGGGCCGCTTGCCCCGAGCGTGGCTGACCTGCTGACCGGACGGCGCCGTTCCGGGGCGGGGGGCCGCGCAGTAGGCCGTTACCCGCGCAGCCCCGCCGGCCGCGGCCGCCAGGTCGCGGAAAGCCACCGCCTCCTCGCGGGCCTGGCCGTCTGCCCTGGCATGGGCCCAGGCGTTGCAGAGGCCCTGCGCGTCTGGGGCAGCGGGCCGCGGTCCGGGTGGAATCCCCGGCTGACCTGGGGGCGTCGCCGGGTGCGGCGCGGGTGCGCCCAGGGTGTGGTGCGCGAGACCTTGTACGGGGGCGGGCAGCGCGTTCGCGTAGGCAGCGCCGGTCAGCGCGCCGGCGGCCACGGCAGCAGCCGCTGCAAGTTTGGCGCTGAGGATGATGCCGAGCACGCGATGGCGCCGGCGGTGTGCACGGGCAGACCGGGCGGCCCGGCCGAACCCGCCCCGGTACGCCGCTCTGGCGGCCGGCTCGCCGGCCAGTTCGTGGCCGGCCGGCGCGACATTGAGGGCGGCGATAGCCCCCGCCAGCGCGCGCAGTTCCGCAGGTGCGTCCGGTGGCGTCAGGTTCGCGGCGAGCAGCGCCTCAAAGACGGTGTCCCCAATGAGGGGGATCCCGCCTTGTGGTGGCGTGGGGCAGCTGGACATCTCACCGTCTGAACCTCCACGGCGGTTCACGGCGTTACACCGCTCATGGTGAGGATCTGGGCTAGCCGCCGCAGTCCCCGGTGCGCCGCCACACGCACCGCGCCCGGGCTGCGGCCCACTATCCGGGCGACAGCGTCGGTATCGAGGCCCGCTACCACTCGCAGCAGGATTACTTCCGCCTGCTGCGGCGGCAGGGTTGCCA
>JAOPYP010000537.1 GCA_025964635.1 Actinomycetes bacterium
GGCCGCCCGGGCCCGCCGGGCCTGCTCGCCGCGGGCGGCCAGGCCCACGGCGGCCACCCGGATCGCGGGCGGGCCGTAGCTGCCCTCGCAGTCCAGCTCGGCCAGGGTGGCCGCCACCTCGGCCAGCGCGGTCGCGGTGTCCCCACGCCACAGCGCGTGCTCGGCCAGCAGGCCCCGGGCGATGTAGGCACCGAAGCTGTCGCCCGGCCAGAATGGTTCCAGCCACGCCCGGCGTTCCGCGACCTTGGGGCTGCCCCGGGCCACGTCGAGGAACAGGGCCATGGCCGAGAGCCGGGCCTCGGCCGCGGTCGTCACCCGGACGCCGAACCCGTCCGCCAGCTCCTGGGCGTGGTCCCAGCACCCGTCCGCGTAGTGCGCGAGGTAGTGCAGGTACTGCAGGTCGAGGCCGTACGGGGCCAGGCCGAGCCCGGCCGCCTCCGCGTGACCCTGACCCTGGTGCGCGATCTCGGCCGACCCGGCCAGGTCACCGCTCTCCAGCTGCGACCGGGCCACCTGGAAAGCGGCCCGGAGCTCGACGCCGAGCATCGAGAGCGTCTGGGCTTCCTTGTAGGCCTGGGTAAACCGGTCGAGGGCCTGGGCTGGCTCGCCCTGGCGCTCGGCCAGCAGGCCCAGGGTCACCAGGGCATCGGCCTCGACCCAGGGGGCGTCCGCGGCCCGGGCAGCCGCCCGGGCCTGCTGCGCCCGGCGTGCGGCGGCCGCCTCGTCCCCCGCGTACATCAGCGTCTGCGCGTGGGTGGCCAGGGCGCGGGCCCGTTCCGGGCGCGGCGGGTCCGCGGGGAGCAGGTGCACCGCGGCCCGCGCGGCCGCCTCCGCGTCGGCCGTCGCGTCCAGCTCCAGAAGGTAGTAGGCGAGGCGCTCGTGCACCCGGCTGGCCAGCACCGGGTCGGTGTCCTCCCCGAGGAAACCGCGGATACGGCGCAGCTGCTGGACGGCCCGCGTGATCTCGCCGCTGGACGCGGCGCAGTTCGCGGAGCAGAAGGCCAGGTGGTCCCGGTCCTGGCCGGCCAGCTGCTCCGGCTCGCTGACCCGCTCCCACAGCGCGAGCGCGGCGTCGTAGTGCCGGTGCGCCTCGGCCGGGGCGGCCAGCCGCTCGGACTCCTGCCCGGCCCGGACCGACGCGGCGAAGGCGCCCGCGATGTCGTGGCTGGCCAGGCAGTGGTGAGCCAGCTCGGCGGCGGAACCGGGCACCGTGGCCAGCCGGGCCGGATCGGCCAGCAGCTCGGCGAACCGGGCGTGCAGCCGGGTCCGCTCCCCCGGCAGCAGGTCGGTGTAGAGCGCCTCCCGGATCAGGGCGTGCCGGAACACGTAGCCGTCCGCGCCGCCCGGCACCAGCAGCTGCTGGGCCACGCAGTCCCGGATCGCGTCCTCGTACTCCGGCCCGGCCAGCCCGGACGCGGCCCGGACGATGTCGTCGTCGACCCGGCGCCCGCCGACCGCCGCGGCCCGCAGCACCTGCTGGGCCGCGGCAGGCAGCTGCTCCACCCGGGCCAGCAGCAGCGCGGCCAGCCCGCTGGGCAGCACGTCGCCGCCGAATCCGCCGCCGCCAGCAGGGCCTCCGGGCCCGCCAGCTGAGCCACCACCGGGCCGGGCCGGCGCCACGGCGGCCAGCAGTTCCTCCGCGTAGTAGGGGTTGCCCTCAGCGCGGGCCACCATCCGGTGCAGGACCGCCGGGTCCAGCGGCACCTCCGCCAGCGCGGTCAGGTGATCGGCCATGTCCGCGTAGCCCAGCGGCCCCAGCTCGATCGAGGCCACGCTGGGCAGCCGCAGCAGCTCGGCGACCACGGGCCGGAGCGGGTGACGCCGGTGCAGGTCGTCGGTGCGGTAGGTGGCCACCACGGCCACCCGCTCCCGGTGCAGCACCCGGCTGAGGAACGTGACCAGGTCGCGCGTGGACCGGTCGGCCCAGTGCAGGTCCTCCAGGATCAGCAGCACCGGATGCCCGCCGGCCAGCTCGGCGAGCAGCCCGAGCACCGCACCGAACAGCTGCTGCTGGGCGAGCCCGGAGACCTCCCCGCCCAGCGGCGCCACGGCGTCGCGGTCCGGCAGCAGACGGCCGAGCACCGGCCGGGCGGCCAGTGCGGCCGCGAGCGGTTCCGTTGCGGCGCCTGGAGTAGTGGTGCCTTCCCGCAGCGCGTCGGCCAGCGGCAGGTAAGGAATGCTGTCGCCCAGTTCGGCGCAGCGCCCGGAGAGGACCAGGAAGCCGCGGTCCGCGGCCCGGGCGGCGAGCTCGGCGACCAGCCGCGTCTTCCCCACGCCCGCGTCGCCGCTGATCAGCGCGTGGGACGGACGGCCGGCGCTGGCGTCGTCAAGCAGGCCGAGCAGGCGAGTCAGTTCACCGTCCCTGCCGACCAGCCGTCCGCTCGACGCCCGCAGCATTCCTCAAGTATCCCAGCATCCGCCGGCTTCCTCAGCGGACTGAGCGGGACTTGCTGCCGTTTTATGGCTCTTTGCCCCCGGGCCGGGGACGGCGCGGCCCGCGGGAGGTCCGCGCGGCCGGGTCGCGGCGCCGCCCGCGCGAACCGGGAACGGCCGCGGGCCAGGTGACGCCGTCACCCCATTTGCCCAGGTCCAGGACGGATCAGTGACGGCCGTTATACTCGCGCTTGGTGAATCGTTGAGTGTCCGCTGACCCGCCGCACGCCCAGCTCCGCGCGCAGACTGGATCAACCCAGGCCCCCATGATTCTTTCCCGGTCCGTCCTCGCCCGTCTCCGCCGATCCTTCCTGGCCCGTCTTCTCCCGCTCATGCTCGCGGTGACCGCCGGGCTCGGTGTCGCCTGCGCCAGCGACACGCGGCCGCCGGCATCCGCCTTCATGGCCGAAGCGGCATCGGCCGCCGCGGGCTTGCAGCGCTGGTACGAGGGCACCACGTACCGCTCGGCCCAGTGGTGGCAGTCCGCGAACGCGCTCGAAACCACCATCGACTACATGCAGGCGACCGGGTCACGGGCCTACCTCAGCAACCTGGACCGCACCTACCGGGCGTATCACCAGGGCGACCGGTTCCTGGACAGCTACTACGACGACGACGGCTGGTGGGCCCTGGCCTGGATCAAGGCCTACGACCTGACGGGGGACCAGCGCTACCTGGGGCAGGCCCGGGCCATCTTCGAGGCCATGACCGACGGCTGGGACAGCACCTGCGGCGGCGGCATGTGGTGGAGCACCAGCCGGACGTACAAGAACGCCATCGCCAACGAGCTGTTCCTGACCGTGGCCGCCGAACTGCACAACCGCACCCCCGGGGACACCAGGTACTCGGCCTGGGCCCGGCGCGAGTGGGCCTGGTTCTCCGGTTCCGGCATGCTCACCCACTCCGGCCTGGTCATCGACGGGCTGAACCAGTGCAGGCCGGTGCTGAACTCGCCCACCTGGACCTACAACCAGGGCGTGCTCATCGGCGGGCTGATCGCGCTGAACGGGATCACCCGCGACCGGGGGCTGCTGGTCACCGCGCGGCGGGTCGCGGACGCGGTGATCCGCAGCCCGGCGCTGAGCCCGCGGGGCGTACTCCAGGAACCCTGTGAGCAGGCGTCGTCCTGCAACGCGGACCAGACCCTGTTCAAGGGGATCTTCATCCGGAACCTCAGCCAACTAGACAGCCGGGTGGACGGCGCCCCCTACCGGGCCTACCTGCGCCGGAACGCCAGTTCGGTGTGGGATCACGACCGGCGGGCCGACGAGTTCGGGCTGAACTGGTCCGGCCCGTTCGACCACCCGGACACGGCGCGCCAGGCGGCCGCCCTGGACGCGCTCACCGCCGGGATCCGCGCCGACGGCGTCTGACCTGCGTGGCGGCCGGGAGAATCCTCATCGCGGCCGGGCGCCGGGATACGCTACCCTGGCCGGCATGAGTACCGATTCCCGCCCCGCTGCCGCGCCGGCCTTCCCGGCCCGCGCGCAGGCCAGCCCGATGCCGCTCAAGCCGTCGCTTGAGGGCATCGAGGACAAGTGGTCGCGCCGGTGGGAAGAGGCGGGCGTAGTACAAGTTTGACGCCACCGCGCCGGGCAGCAGCCCCCCGCGCGGCAAACCCCAGCGGGACGCGGTCTTCTCCATCGACACTCCCCCGCTGACCGTCAGCGGGGCGCTGCACATCGGGCACGTCTGCTCGTTCACCCACACCGACACCATCGCGCGGTTCCAGCGCATGCGCGGCAAGGCGGTGTTCTACCCGGTCGGCTGGGACGACAACGGCCTGCCCACCGAGCGCCGGGTGCAGAACTACTTCCACGTGCGCTGCGACCCTGCGCTCCGCTACGACCCGTCGTTCGTGCCGCCGGACCGCCCGGCCGACGAGCCGGTGCGCATCTCCCGGCGCAACTTCGTGGCCCTCTGCGAGCGGCTGACCAGCCTGGACGAGCAGGCGTTCGAGCAGGTCTGGCGGCGGCTGGGGCTGTCGGTGGACTGGTCCACCCAGTACCAGACGATCGGCGAGAACGCCCGGGCCCTCTCGCAGCGCGCGTTCCTGCGCAACCTCGCCCGCGGCCAGGCGTACCTGGCCGAGGGACCCACGCTGTGGGACGTGAGCTTCCAGACCGCGGTGGCCCAGGCCGAACTGGAGGACCGGGAGGTGGCCGGCCGCTACGTCCGGCTCGGCTTCCGCCGGCCGGACGGCGGCACCGTGAGCGTGGCCACCACCCGGCCCGAGTTGCTGCCCGCCTGCGTGGCGCTGGTCGCGCACCCGGACGACGAGCGGTACGCGGCGCTGGCCGGCACCACGGTGACCACCCCGCTGTTCGGCGTGGAGGTGCCGGTGCGGACGCACCCGCTGGCCGACCCGGGCAAGGGCACCGGCATCGCGATGGTGTGCACGTTCGGCGACACCGCCGACGTGACCTGGTGGCGTGACCTCGACCTGGACACCCGGCCGCTGCTCGGGCCGGACGGCCGCCTGCTGGCGTCCCCGCCGGCGGGCATCACCAGCCGGCCGGGCCGCTCGGCCTACCAGCAGCTCGCCGGGGCCACCCTGGCCGAGGCGCAGACCCGGGTCACCGCCCTGGCCCGCACGGCCGGTGACCTGCTCGGCGAGCCGGAGCCGGTGGTGCACCCGGTGAAGTTCTACGAGAAGGGCGACACGCCGCTGGAGATCATCACCACCCGGCAGTGGTACGTGCGCAGCGGCGGCCGCGACCCGGAACTGCGGGACGCGCTGCTGGCCCGGGGCCGGGAGATCACCTGGCATCCCGCGCACATGCGGGCCCGCTACGAGAACTGGGTGAACGGCCTGGCCGGCGACTGGCCGGTCAGCCGGCAGCGGTTCTCGGGTGTGCCCATCCCGGTCTGGTACCCGCTCGACGGCGACGGGGTGCCGCGCTACGGCACGCCGCTGACGCCGGACGAGGCCCGGCTGCCCGTGGACCCGGCCGCCGAGCCGCCGCCCGGGTACGCCGAGGAGCAGCGCGGGCGGCCCGGCGGGTTCGCGGCCGACCCGGATGTGCTGGACACCTGGGCCACGTCGTCGCTCACCCCGCAGATCGCGGCGCGCGCGGCCAGCGGCCCGGACCTGGACCGGATCTTCCCGATGGACATGCGGCCGCAGGCCCACGAGATCATCCGGACCTGGCTGTTCTATACGGTGCTCCGCGCGCACCAGGAGTACGGCGTGGCGCCGTGGCGGCACGCGGCGTTCTCCGGCTGGATCCTGGACCCGGACCGCAAGAAGATGTCGAAGTCCCGGGGCAACGCGCTGACCCCGATGGATTCGCTGCGCAAGCACGGCTCCGACGCGATGCGGTACTGGGCGGCCAGCGGCAGGCTCGGCACCGACATGGTCTTCGACCCGGCCCAGCTCCGGGTGGGCCGCCGGCTGGCCATCAAGCTCCTCAACGCAGCCCGGTTCGTGTTGTCGCTCGCGCCGGGCGACGGCGAGGGGCACGGCGCCGCAACGTGGCCCGGCGCTGGCCGGGGACCGGCTGACGCGCTGGTCGGCCAGGAGGGCCAGCCCAGCGAGCCGCT
>JAOPYP010000562.1 GCA_025964635.1 Actinomycetes bacterium
CCGCGGCTACGGGCGGCCCGGTAATTCGCCGGTCCCTGGGATATCGTGCAGCCAGGCGGGCACCGTTTCAGGACAGGATGCGTCATGACTGATCAGCCTGGCTGGGCGCCACCCGGGGTGGACCCCAGGCGCGCCAACACCGCCCGGGTCTACGACTACTGGCTGGGCGGCAGCCACAACTTCCTGGCCGACCAGGACCTGGGCCGGGCGATGGCGGCCATCGAGCCCAACGTGCGGGCCATCACCCGGGCCAACCGGGCGTTCCTCGGCCGGGCAGTGCGGTTCCTGGCCGCGAACGGGATCCGCCAGTTCCTCGACATCGGCTCCGGCATCCCCACCCAGGCGAACGTGCACGAGGTCGCCCAGCAGGCCGCCCCGGGCTCCCGCGTCGCCTACGTCGACCTCGACCCGGTCGCCGTGGCGCACAGCAAGTTCATCCTGGCTGGCAACGCCGCCGCGGTGGCTATCGAGGCAGACCTGCGCGCCCCGGAGACGATCCTCACCTCCCCCGGCATCGGCCGGCTGATTGACTTCAGTGAGCCGGCCGGGCTGCTGCTCCTCGCCGTCCTGCACTTCATCGCGGACGCGGATGATCCCTGGCAGATCGTGGCCACCCTGCGGGACGCGCTCGCGCCCGGCAGCTACCTCGTGGTGAGCCACGGCACCAGCGAGAACGATCCTGCGCTGGCCCAGGCCGCCGAGAAGCTGTACAACCGCAGCGCGTCGTCGCAGGCGCACGCGCGCACCCGCGAGGAGATCCTGCGCCTGTTCGACGGCTTCGCGCTGGTAGATCCCGGGCTGGTGTACGTGCCCCTGTGGCGCCCGGATTCCCCGGCCGACGTTCCCGAGCACCCCCGCCGGTTCGCGAACCTGGTCGGCGTGGCCCGCAAAGGCTGAGGCACGCGGGTCGCGATTCCTTTCCCGGCCGGGGCGGGTCTTCATTGCCGAAGGCTCACGACGGGAGAAATCATGACCAGCAACGACACCGCGGCCGTCCAGGCCGGGCCAGACAGTGCCATCCGCGCCGTGTTCGACGAGGTGGCCAGCGCGTGGGAGAAGGGCGACACCGACGCGTTCGTCGCGCGGTACGCCGACGACGCGACGGCGATCCTGCCCGGGTTCTACCTGCCGGGCAAGGACGCGATCCGTACCAGCATGGCGGCTGCCTTCGCCGGGGGCCTGAAGGGCTCACGGCGCATTCATGAGGTGCGGAGCATCCGGCATCTCGGGGACGGCACGGCCATCGTCATCACCGACAGCACCACGCTCTTCCCCGGCGAGGGGGGCGTGCGTGGTGAGGCCAGGCCGGGCGCGGAGCAGCGGGAGCGGGCGACGTGGGTCCTGTCCGGGCGGGACGGCAGGTGGCTCATCGAGGCCTACCACGGCTGCCCGGAACAGGCCGCCTGACCGGGCGCAGGGCCGGCCGGGACTAGTCGTTCCGGCCGCCCGGCGACGGGGTGACGAGGTCGTGGTCGAAGGCGAAGACGACCGCCGCGGCACGGTCGCGCAGCTGCAGCTTGGTGAACAGGTGGTTGATGTGCGTTTTGACCGTTCCCTCGCTGACCACTAGCCGGGCGGCGATCTCCGTGTTGGTCTCGCCGTGCCCGATGAGCGCGAGCACCTCGCGTTCGCGGCTGGTCAGGGCCTCCAGCCCGGCGTCCCGGCCGGCCCGGGGGGGCGCGGCCGACCGGTAGGCAGCCAGCACCCGGCCGGTCACGGCCGGGTCCAGCCAGGCGCCGCCGTCCGCCACCTCGCGCACCGCCCGGTGCAGGTCCTCGGCGGGGACGCCCTTGAGGACGAAACCGGACGCACCGGCCCGCAGCATGCCGGACAGCACCTCGTCGTCGTCGAACGTGGTGAGGGCCAGCACGGGCGGCCTGCTGTCGCGCTGGCGCAGCGCCCGGGTCGCCTGCACACCGTCGACCCCGGGCATCCGCACGTCCATCAGGATCACGTCGGGCGTCAGAGAGTCGACCGCCGCGATGACTCCGCTGCCGTCGGGGCACTCACCGACGATGTCGAAACCGAACTGGGGCCGCAGGATGCCACGCAACCCGGTTCGCACCAGCTCCTGATCGTCGACCAGCAGCACCCGGATCATGCCGCCCCCGCCCGCCGCTGGCTGCCGTGCAGCGGGAGCGTCGCCTGGACCAGCCATCCCTGGCCCCCGGGGCCGGCCTGGCACTGTCCGCCCAGCGATTCGGCCCGCTCGCGCATGCTGATCACGCCCACTCCGGTGCCGGTGCCCGGTTCGGCCGCGCTATCGACGGCCAATTCCACCGCGTCCGCGTCAACGCCCAGGTGCACCGCGGTTAGTGAGCCGGGGGCGTGCTTGGCCGCGTTGGTCAGGGCCTCCTGCAGGATGCGGTACACAGCCAGGCCGGTGGTGGCGGGCAGCCTGCCGGGGTCACCGTCGATGGTCAGGGTGACGTCCGCGCCGGCCGACCGGAACCGGTCCACCAGCGCGGGCAGCTCGTCCGCGCCGGGGAGCGGCGCGGTGCGGCCTCCGTCTCCCTGCTGGTGCAGCAGGCCCACGGCCTGCCGGACCTCGTCCAGGCTTTCCCGTCCCAGCCGCTCAGCCTCGGCCAGCGCCCGCGCGGCGTCGGCCGGATCGTGTTCCACGGCCAGCCTCGCGCTGGTGACGTGCAGGAGGGAAACGGTCAGCGTGTGCGCGATGACGTCGTGCAGTTCCCGGGCAATGCGGTTGCGTTCCTCGGCCCTGGCCCGCTCGGCCAGCCCCGCCTGGGCGGCCCGCAACTGGGCGACCAGGTCGATCTCGTGCCGGATGAACAGCCCGGCCAGGACACTGAGCGTGGTTCCGGCCATCCACGCCCCCCAGCCGGGATCCGGCTGGAACCAGAGCCATTCGGCCGCGAATACCGCCATCGCGAGGGCCCAGTAGGCCAGGCCAGCGCGGCGGCCCCCGGCGAGCACGCACCACGCGCCGACCAGGCACACGGCGAACCAGCCCACGTTGCTGGCCATGCCGTGCCCGAGGACGGCGATCCCGCCGGTGGCCACCGCCGCGTACCCCAGCAGCGGCCGCCGGTGCAGGACCAGCTGCACCCCCGCGCCGATGGCCACCGCCGCCGCGGCCACCGCGGCGGGCGGCCCCGGGTTCATGCGGGCCAGCCCGATCCCGACGAACACGGTGAACACGGCGAGGGCCGCCCACCTCGCCGCTCCCGGCGGGAACACGGCCGGACGGGCCGGGCCCGGGACGCCGTTCATACCTCGGATGCTACGGCCGGTCCGCCGGGACGCCCGCGCTCACGACGGCTGACGCGCCGGGGAGGGCCGGCTGCGCCGTGCCGCCGTGATGGCGGCCGAGACGGCGAACAGCACGGCCCCGTAAGGACCGGCCACCCAGAGTGGCCAGGGGTAGGCCAGGTGACCGGTGGTGGCGCTGACCAGGATCCAGACCACCACGTTGACCGACACGGCGGTGAGCCAGATCGTCCACAGCACTTTGAGCACCGCGGGGAGGCCGGCCAGGACACCCGCGGCGGGGCACCCCGCCCGGGCCACCGGGGGCAGACCCGTCTTTGCGGCGGGGGCCGTTCCCGCGGTGGCCGAGCCCGGCGCGGGCAGGTCGGCGTGCAGCGGGACGAGGTCACCGCAGGTCACCGCCTGGTACGCGAGCTCCATGCGGTCCACGTACTCATCCATCCGCAGGCGGCCGTCCGCTACCGCGCCGCGCAGCACGTCCACGACCTGCTGCCGATCATGGTCCGAGGCCCGCATCGTCTGCTGGTCATTCATCCCGCACGCCTCCGCCTGATGCCGGGGTTTCTGGCTCAACTCCAGGGTGGCAGGGAGGGAACTCCTGCACATCGGCCTCCGGGTAGAACCGGATCTCGACCCCAGGGTGGAGAAGGCCCCACCCCGGCGTCCGGCAGCCCCTCGCCGGCCCTGGGGGAAGGTGCGGGGCGTTTCTGGCCGGAGTTATCGTCGTCAGCGACGGGCGACGCCCGGTTATCTTCACGCTGGGATGTGCGGCAATGATCAGTGACTCCACGTTGCGCCAGATGACAAGCGAAGAGCGAGCCGCCCTGAGCCGCCGCCTGGCCGCGCTCGACAGCAGCCTGCCGTCACTGAGCGAAGGAGACGAACGGCGCAGGCGATTCGTCGTTCTGCTGACCGTCGCCTCGGTGGGCCTGGTTCCGTGGCTCATCGTGCTGGCGTTCACGCTGCCGCATCGCTACGTGGCCAGCCATTGGACGCTGACCTGGGTCGGTTTCGACATCGTTCTGCTGAGCGGCCTGTCGCTGACCGCGTGGCTCGCGTGGCGCCGCCGGCAGGCGGTGGTGATCACCGCGTTCATGACCGGGACGCTCCTGGTGTGCGACGCGTGGTTTGACATCACTACCGCATCAGGACGCGCCGATCTCATCACCGCGGTCGCGTCGGCCGTGGTCGTTGAGCTGCCTCTCGCGACGCTGCTGTTCGCGGTGGCATCGCATCTCCTGTACCTCACCGTGCGCCGGGCCCAGGCGGCGGAGGGCATCCTTGATGCGCCGGCCGGGCTCATGGGACAGCCGCTGTTCGGGGTGCCGAGCAGATGAGCAATCGAGTTCCGGGATGGTCCCTGGCCTGGTCGGAGGAGTTCGACGGTGACGCGGGCTCGCCGCCAGATCCCGGGACCTGGCGGATGGAGACCGGGAACGGCGGGTGGGGGAATGAGGAACTGCAGTACTACACCGACAGTGGCGAGAACGCGTTCCTCGACGGCGGCGGCAACCTCGCCATCGTGGTGCGCCAGCCGGAGCCAGCGGTGCGTGAGGACCGTTATGGCGGATGCGGGTACACGTCGGCGCGGGTGATCAGCCAGGGCCGGATGGCGCTGCGCTACGGGCTGGTGGAAGCGCGGATCCGGATCCCCGATGGCCGCGGCATCTGGCCCGCGTTCTGGATGCTCGGCCAGGACATCGGCGAGAAGGGCTGGCCGCAGTGCGGTGAGGTCGACATCATGGAAATCCTCGGCCAGGATCCAGCGGTCCTGCACGCCACCGTGCACGGGCCGGGGTATTCGGGAGCCGGCGGCGTCCACACATCGCGCCGCGCCCGCGCGAGCCTGGCGGACGGCTTCCACGTCTACTCCCTGGCCTGGGAGCCCGGCAGGTTCCGCTGGTTCCTCGATGGCCAGCTCTACGCCTCGATGACGCCGCGCAACGTGCGGAGGAAGCCCTGGGTGTTCGACCACGACTTCTTCCTGGTGATCAACGTGGCCGTCGGCGGGACCTGGCCGGGAAACCCGGACCCCTCACTGACCTTCCCGCGGACCATGCTGATCGACTACGTCCGGCACTACACGGCCTCCGGGACCGGGTGAGGACCTGGCTGGCGACCCGGGGGATGGCACGGCCCTTCAGCGGGCTGGCTTCCAGGTCCAGCTCTGACGCTGGAGACTACCCGGCTGGGTGATACGGCGGCCTGGACGGCCTTGGTAGGCAGCGAGGATATGAAATACAAAATTATCGAGGACGCGGACGTCATCACCTACGTGGTGGTCTGCGATCCGGACGACGAGGCGATTTCGGCCCTCACCGATTTCGCTCGCGCCGAGCGGCTGGAAGCCTCGCAGGTCACGGCGGTCGGCGGCTTCGAGCGGGCCACCCTCGGCTGGTTCGACCGCGAGACGAAGCAATATCGCCGCATCCCGGTCGACGAGCAGAGCGAGGTGCTGTCGCTGATCGGTGACGTGGCCGAGGCCCAGGATGGCCCGAGCCTGAACCTGCACGTGGTGCTGGGGCTGGCGGACGGGACGACCCGCGGCGGGCACCTGCTCGACGGGTGGGTGTTCCCCACGCTGGAGGTCATCGTGACCGAGAACCCGGCGGAGCTGCGCAAGGTGACCCGGCCCGAACTCGGCATCGCGATGATCGATCTCGACCGGTCCGAGGCCTGAGGTCAACGGCCTGCCGGACCAGCTGGCGGCGGATCGAACGGGGAGCGCACCGATCACTGCAGCGGCCCGAAGAACGCCTGCAGGTCCGCCGCCAGCTGGTCCGGGGCCTCCATCGCCGGGAAGTGCCTGCCGCGCGGGAACTCGGTCCAGTGCGCGCCGGCCGGGGCGGGGACCAGCTTGCGTACTGTCTCGTCGGCGCCGAAGACCGCGAAGCCCTGCGGTACGGCCGGCGGCGCGCCCCAGTCGGACGAGTGCGCCTGCTCGTACAGGGTGTGCGCGGCGGTGGCTCCGGAGCCGGTGAACCAGTACAGGCTCACGGTGGTGAGCAGCTGATCGCGGCCGACCGGCAGGTCGGTCCACTCGTGGACCTTCTCCGCGATCCAGGCGAGCTGCAGCAGCGGTGAGTCGGCCAGGCCGTACCCGATGGTCTGCGGCCGGCTGTTCTGGATGGCCAGGTAGCCGGAGCCCTGCCTCGTGAACGTGTCCATCCGGTCCAGGATCAGCTTGTCGACCGGGTCGTTCTCGTCTAGCCGGCCGGCCATCCCGGGGAGGAAGGTGGCGGTGGCCGCGGCGGTCATCGGGTCGGTGACCACGTGCATGCCGATCACACGCTCCCCGTCAAGGCTGGCCACCATGCCGGATACGCCGGCGCCAATGTCACCGCCGTGCACGCCATACCGCTCGTAGCCGAGGCGGCGCATCAGCTCGGCCCAGGCGCGTGCGGTGCGGCTCATGGCCCAGCCCGTGGCGCCCAGTGGGGTGGAGAAGGCGTAGCCGGGCAGGGACGGCGCGACGACGTGGAAGGCCTGGCCCGCGGCCGGGTTGACCAGCGGCTCGATCAGGTGCAGGAACTCGGCGACGGAACTCGGGAAGCCGTGCGTGATCAGCAGCGGCTTCGCGCCGGGCTGGCCGGACCGCACGTGCAGGAAGTGGATGCGCTGGCCGTCAATGTCGGTCGTGAACTGCGGGTACTGGTTGAGGCGCGTCTCCTGGGCGCGCCAGTCGTAGCGGGTGCGCCAGTATTCAGCGAGCTCCTTGAGGTAGCCCAGCGGTATGCCGCGGGCCCACTCCACGCCGGGCAGTTCGCCGGGCCACCGGGCATTGGCGAGCCGGGCATGCAGGTACTCGACGTCGGCCTGGGGAATCTCGATGCGGAAGGGCTGGATGCTGTCGCTCATCGCGCTTCTCCTTGTTCACGGGGCAGCCCGGCCGTACTTAGCCAGGGCTCTTGTGCTCACGGAGAAGGCTAGGAACAATAGCGGAAAGGTTCGTTCCTAGATTGCCGTCAGGATCTGACCATGCTGGAGACCTCGGCACGGCTGCTGCGCCTGCTGTCCTTGCTGCAGGCCCGGCGCGACTGGACGAGTACCGAGCTGGCCACCCGGCTCGGCGTGACCACCCGCACCATCCGCAATGACATGGACCGGCTGCGGGGACTTGGCTATCCGGTCGATGCGCGTCCCGGGGTGTCCGGCGGGTACCGGCTCGGCACCGGCGGTGCCCTGCCGCCGCTGCTGCTCGACGACGACGAGGCGGTCGCGGTCGCCATCGGACTGCGTACCGCCGCGAGTGGCTCGATCGCGGGGATCGAGGAGACCTCGGTGCGTGCCCTGGCGAAGCTGCAGCAGGTGCTTCCTTCGCGGCTGCGCCGCCGGGTCAGCGCGTTCCAGTCGTCCACGCTGCCGATGCCGTCCCGCGGCCCTCAGGTGGATCCGGACGTGCTGACCGTGATCGCCGGGGCGTGCCGGGATCATGAGCGGCTCCGGTTTGATTACCGGGCGCATTCCGGAGCGCCCAGCCAGCGCTCGGTAGAGCCCTACCGCCTGGTCAACGACCGGCGGCGCTGGTACCTGGTGGCCTGGGACGCGGACCGGGACGCCTGGCGGACCTTCCGGGTCGACCGGATCGAGCCGAAGCCGCCCGCCGGGCCGCGCTTCACCCCTCGCGCGCTGCCCTCTGACCAGGAAATCGCCGCGCAGGTGGCACGCGGAATCGGCGAGGCGACCTGGCGGTACCGGGCGAGGGTGATCGTCCACGCGCCCGCGGCCTACGTCCGGGGCCGCCTGCCGGTCCCCGTGCCGGTGGAATCCCTGGGCGAAGACCAGTGCGTGTTCGAACCAGGCTCCGACCATCCGGAACTGCTCGCCCTCTACCTGGGCATGCTGGACGCGGACTTCAGCATCGTGGACTCCCCGGAACTGGTGGACGCGCTGCGCACGCTGACCACGCGCTACCAGCGCGCGATCGACGCCAGCCAGCAGGCACCCGGCTAGCTCCGCACGGCCCCACCCAGCGATCGCCCGACCATCTCCTAGGAGATGGGTTCGGCGAGCTCGAGAATTCTGGTTTGCGGGGCGCCGATCAGGGCGGGGGAACTGGCGCTGGAGGTCCAGACCTTGGCCTGCAGGAAGCTGAGGAAGCCGGCCGCCTCCTCGACGCTGTCGAAGTCGAGGTCGATCACGACATAGTTCGGGTCGCCGGCTGGCCGCTGGACACGCTGCTGGCGCACCCCGGCCTGCTGCCGGGCCTCGGCGAAGCGGCCGAAGGCGGCGCTCCAGGTGCCGAAGTCGGTGACGGCGTGTTCGATGTGCAGAGTTGGCATGGTGACTCCCGGGTGAGCTGGGCTGCTGTCTAGTCCGACGCTAGAAGCGCGGGCCGGGGCGGCCTATCCCAGGTCCCTGGGGTCTTGGGGTACCGAGCTGTCCGGTCCCCTGGCTCAGGTGCGCGTAGCCTCCAGGCATGGCCACGTCGGCAGGATCCGCGAGGTCGCGGGAGCGGGTCGTCCGGATCTGCGATTCTGCCACCGACACCAGGACGCTGCGACTGCGGCTGCTCGAGGAAATCCGCCGTGCGGTCGGCTTCGACGCCTACGCCTGGCTGCTGACCGACCCTGAGACGTCGGTCGGTTCTGCGCCGCTGGCCGATGTCCCGTGCCTTCCCGAGCTTCCCCGGCTGATCGCCTTGAAGTACCTCACCGGGATCAACCGGTGGACGTCCATGCGCGGCGCCCCGGTCGCGCTGCTGCAGGAAGCGACGGGCGGTGACCGGTCACGGAGCCTGCTCTGGCGGGACCTCCTGTGCCGCTACGGCATCAGTGATGTGGCGTCGCTCGTCTTCAGGGACCGGTTCGGCTGCTGGGGCTTCCTTGACCTCTGGAGATCAGGCACCTCCGAGCACTTCGGCCCGGGCGACGCCGCTTTCCTGGGTGCTATTGCCGGGCCGGTGACGTCGGCCCTGCGCCGCAGTCAGGCCCACGCCTTCGCAGGCGGCAGTGGCTCGCGTGGCAGGCGCCGGCCGGGGCCGGTTGTGCTGCTGCTGTCCCCTGCGCTCGAGGTGCTCCGCCAGACTCCCGAGACGCAGGAGTATCTGCGGATCCTCGTTCCTCCCGCCGCAGACCGGCCGCCTGTCCCGGCGAGTGCCTACAATGTGGCCGCGCAGTTGCTGGCCGTCGAGGCGGGTGTCGACCCGAATCCGCCATGGGCTCGCGTGTATATGTCAGATGGAGTGTGGGTGACCCTCCGGGCGGCCCGGATCGGCAGCGCCGGGGCCATTGCGGACAGCGATATTGCCGTCACGATAGAGGAGACGACGCCGCCCGACAGGGTCGCGCTGTTTGCGCGGGCGTCCGGTTTGAGCGCACGCGAGAGCGAGTTGCTCAGCCATCTCGTGACCGGAGCCGACACCCGGGAACTCGCGGGCCGGATGTTCCTGTCCGAGCACACCGTTCAGGACCACCTCAAGTCGATCTTCGCGAAATCCTCCACGCACAACCGCCGGACGTTGCTGTCCCACATCCTGGGCTAAGCGGCCATGCGCGGCACGATGAGGCGGCAGCAAGAAACCCTGCTCGCCGGGTCGGCGGGTCACCCGGGCTGACGAACCGCCCTTAGCTGACGAGGAGCCCGGCAGCCGCGCCCGGGACGGGCTGGCCGTCTCGCCAGATGATGGATCCGTTTACCATCACGAGATCAACCCCGGTCGCTTCCCGTCGCGGCGCCCCGTAGGTAGCGCGGTCACCGATCCCGTGCGGACCGATTACGCATACATCCGCAGCCATCCCCGCCGCGACCCGGCCGCGATCCCGCAGCCCGTACACATCCGCGGCGTTTCCGGCCAGGTGCCGGGCCAGCTGCTGCCACCTGGCCTCCGCACCGCCGGCCAGGTAGTACCTCGCGAGCCGTGAAAACGCCCCATAGCCGCGCGGGTGCGGATGCTGCCCGTGGTAAATCCCGTCCGACCCCGCGCAGTGCCGCTCATCCCGCACCAGCCAGTCCAGGTGCTCCCCGGCCAGCGCCGGGCGGTCCAGATGCGCCCCGACGTTCAGCCGCGTCCGGACCCCGTCGGCGACCATCCCCCCGCGAAGCAAGATCCGTGCAGTCACCGGTTGATGTCCCATCCGTCCCTATCGGCCAGGCCGTGCTCCGCGAACAATACGACGGACGTCTTCCCTGGCTCCGGCGTACCGAGACGGGCATACCGCTCGCGGCCCGGGTGGCGGCTTCCGGATCGACTGGTGCTGGGCGGCGGCCGGTCAGGTATGGAGCCGCCTGTCCTAGGGCACGGTCACTGGCTGGACCACCACGGGACCCCGGGTGGGGTCGAGTTCGGTGGCCTGCGCAACCCCCACCGGGGTGAGGACGTCCATGGCCTTGGGGACCGTCGCGGGGTTCTCCCTGCAGATCGGGCTCGACCCGCCGGCCGCGCACAGCCCGAAGTTAAAAGGCTGCGGAGTCGCCGCGAACGTCCGGGCCTGATCGTGATCGGCGCTGAATCCGTCCTGCCCGGTCAGCACGACGCTGAACGCCCAGCCGGACCCGGGCGTACCAAACTGGGCCTCCGGGAGCGCGATCGTGACCGTCCGGCTCGCGTCATCGACCAGCATGGACGCCGGGCCGGCCGGGTTCCCGCTGGCGTCCACCCACGTGGGAGACGCGAAACCCTGGGCCTCGACTCGCTGGCTCCAGGCCCCCGCGGGCGCGATGGTGTAGTTGCGGGATGTGAAGGCGGCCTGGGTCGAGGTCTGGCCAGCGCCCGGGGTGTGCACGTAGACGTCCAGGAGCTGGGCACCGAAATCGGCACCGAAGGTCTGGTCAAGGTTGGCCAGGCTGACCTTCAGGTACGCGGTGGTGCCGTCGCTGATGACCTGGAAATCGGTCAGGTCGAATGCGCCCGGGTGGAAGTTCGGGGCGGTCGGGTACTGGTAGGTGCCGGGCCCGTTGTCGTCGCCGGGGGGATCGGTGACGTTCAGGACCGTGGTCCCTGCGGTCACGTTCCCGACCACGGCCACCTGCGCGTAGCCGGTGTTCCGCCCGTCCGGTGAGGTGGCAGTCGCGGTGATGACATCGTTGCCGAACCCGACCGGGACCTTCGCCGAGAACGATCCGTCCGCTGCCGCGACGGTGCTGGTCACGGACGCGGCGGCGCCCGTCGTGGTATCCGCCGACCCGATGTCGACCGACGCGCCGGGTGACGTGGTCCCGGTGACCGTCGTGGTCGCGGATCCGACCGTCGCGCCGGAGGCGGGGGCGGTGAGGGTGACCACCAGCGCACCCGGCGCCCCGTGGGTGAGGTATCGCGCCGTCGTGACCGCCGGCGTCTCGGCGGTGCGTCCCTGTCCGAGCCCCGTGATGAGCCGCAGTTCCTGGGCCTGGGCCCAGGTCAGCGGCGAGGCGGATCCGGCGGCCTTCCCGTCGGTGAACCCGATCGACGCGGTCGCCGGGTCGCTGCCGTAAGGCGACGCTGGCAGGTTCTTATCCTCCCAGGCCTGCTCAGGCACGAGACCGACGCCCGAGGAGAAACCGAGCATCGCGTTCAGCAGGCTGGCGGCCCCGGAACTCTGCCCGGCGGCGATGCTGCTCTCGGCCCGCTCGCCGGACAGCACCGGCCACAGATGACCGGTCCCGATGTCGGTGGGGGGCCACGGCGCGCCGGTGGCCGTGCACGAGGTCTGGCTCGGCTGGTAGCAGTCGCCGTAACCGTCCGCACTGCCCTTGGCCGCCGACGTGCCGTACCGGTAGTAGCCGGTTCCGCTGGGCGTGCCCGCCGATATCTGCCTGTCCAGCACGCCCAGCGAGGCCTGCACGTCCGGGTCGGTGATGGGCAGCTCCCCGAGCCGGACCAGCTCCTGGAACCCGCCGTCGATGACGCTGCGCTGGTCCACCGTCGGGCCGCCGTTGCCGAGGTTGTAGGTGATCGCCGCGTTCGGGTCGCCGGTCTTGGACAGCCTGATGAAGTAGCGGGGCCCGTCCGGCCCGGTCGTGGTCACATCCCAGGACTTGATGCTGCGCTGGAAGTGGTCAGCGGTTGCCTGGTAGAGCCGGGCCCGGGCCGGGTCGCCATGGCCGGCGGCGATGGCAGACGCCGCGGTCAGTCCGGCGATCTCGGCCGCGATGGTCGAGGGTGAGTAGCCGGACTGCTCCTCCCACCGTTCGTTGCCGTCCGAGGGGCCGTGGGCGACCAGGAAGTCGGCCGCCGGCCGGACATGGTCGGCCCACAGCGCGGCGTCCCCGGCCAGGCCCGCCTGGTAGTCCATCAGGATCGGGTAGGCGACCTCGTCCAGCTGGAGTCCGCCGGTGTCAGGGGCGGGCTTGCCGTTGAGCAGCGAGTTGCGCGGCATGGCCCCGTCCGCCAGTTGCTGGCGGTCGAACAGGAACCGGACGGCCGCCCGCGCCGTGGCCAGGTCGCCGTCGGTCAGCAGGCCGGTGAAGGCCTCGTACAGGTCGCGGGAGAACACCTCGCGGTAGGAGCCGAAGTAGGCAGGCTGGCCACCGGGGTTGGTCCCGGCCGGCACCGCCTGGCCCCACGGGCTGGCCAGCGACGCCACGATCGCGCCGGGGAACGTCTTGTCCTCGCTCGCCTTCAGCACGTTCGCGGACAGGTAGTAGTGCTCGACCAGCCGCGCCGCCGCGCTGGTGGGCTCCCCCGGATAGTGGGCCGGCGGCCGGTTCAGGCTCGCGTCGTACGCCGCCCAGCCGGCCAGGTACCTGAGTTCTTTCAGTGCGAACGGGCCGCCGAGCGAGCCCTGAGCCGTGCTGACCGCGCCTGCCTGCGTGCGGCCGAAACCGAGGGCGAGCGTCAGCGTGCCGCCGGGTCCCGGCGCCAGTTCCTGGGTCGCCACGATATGGCCGCCCGGCGCGGTTGTGTACGGGGTCAGCGCGTGGGACGTGTCCAGCTGGGTGAGACCGTCGCTGGCAGTGCCGGCGTAGCCGACGCTCGCCTCGGGGGCGGGGGTGCTGTCGGCCAGCGCCATGTAGGTCGGCACCGCGTAGGTCCGGTTGGTGGCGTCGGTGACCGTGTTCGTGCTGGAGACGACCGGGATCGCCGACCCGCCCGGCGTCGTCACGACGCCGCTGTTGGCGCCGGCGTTCTGGGCGCCCCCGCCGCCGTTCCCGTTGGCGTGGGCGTCCAGCCGCGCGTACACGTGCAGCGAGGACACGTGGGTGCCGGAGCCTGGCACGGCGCTCAGCCGCGTGCGCATGAGCACCGTGTCGCGGCCGGGGTCGGTGATGTAGGTGGTGGTCAGCCGGTAACCGTGCTTGGCGTCGGTCGCGGTCACCGTGCAGGCCATGCCGGTGGGGTCCGCGCTGACCGTGTAGCTCATGTCCCTGGTCTGCAGGTCGGTGAATGTGGAGCCGTCGGTGACGACGTACTGCAGCGTGCTCACGTTGGTGTTGTCGATGGTGGGCTCGTAGGTGTCCGACAGCACGCCGTTGGCGACCGTGTACCAGACCTTCGACGCCGTGCCGGAGGCCGTGCCCAGACAGTCTTTGCGGGCCAGATCGAAGTACGACATCGTGCCGGGGGCGCCCGGCGCGGCGCCGCTCGCGCCGGGCCGGGCCCTGGTCGTGCTGGCGGCGCCCGCGCTGGCCGCAGCCAGCGGAAGCATCACCCCAGCCGTCGCTAATGCGGCCAGACTCCTGACGAAGCGCCTGCGACCACGGGCCGAGCGTGTCATCCCCACCTCCGCCGGACGGCCGGGGCCACGCGCCGATGCGCGCCCTGCCTTATCCGCGAATCCTCCCGGAGGATTCACCGCATAGGCCGCCGCTGTCAAGAGAGCCAGCGCGCCGGGCCGCTCGTGCGCGGCCCTCCGACCTCACGCAGACATCCCGGATGGGACAGCGAAACTGTCCCGGGCCGCCTGCGGATCCGGGACAACACCGATACCGCTACTTATGCGTTCCGGCCACCGATGCCTGCGGGCTGCCAGGATGGTGACGTGGAGGTACTGAGTAGCCGGATCCTGCTGCGGCCCGCCGACCTGGGCGAAAGCCACCATTTCTACCGGGATGTGCTGGGTCTGGCGATCTACCGCGAGTTCGGCTCGCCGGCCGATCCCGGGGTGGTGTTCTTCCTCGGCCCGGGCTTGCTGGAAGTCTCCGGGCACCCGGCTGGCGCCGTGGGGCACTCGGTGATGATCTGGCTCCAGGTGCGCGATGTTCACGCCGAGCATGAGCGGCTGGCTGCGGCCGGTGTTCGCATTCTGCGTGAGCCGGCCGTGGAGCCCTGGGGATTGACCGAGATGTGGATCGAGGACCCCGACGGCGTCCGGATCGTTCTCGTGGAAGTCCCCGCCGATCACCCGATCCGCCGCGACCCGCGTTTATCGCCGCCCACCAGGATAAGCCTCAGCTAAGGCTCAGAGCCAAGCCTCAGCCCGGGCCGGCCAACCTCTCAGCTACCTTCCGGATTGCTTCCATCCCGGTTCCAGCGTCGGCTGCCACTCTCGGAGGTACGGCATCGACGAAAGGCGCCCCACCAATGTCTTCCCGCAAACTCACCAGGTCCATCATTGTCGGCGCCGCGGCCATCGCAGTCGCGGGCGGTTCCTACGGGATCGTCAGCGCCACCTCCGGCAGCACCAGCCCAGCCGCGGCCAGCAGCAGCCCAGCCGCGGGCAGTGGCTCCGCTGCTGGCGGTCCCGGAGCCGGCGGCGGGGGATCCAACGCCCGGTCTGGACCGGCGGCAGGCGGATCATCCGGCACGGTCGGCGGCCTGTCCACCTCGAGCTTCACGCTCACGACATCAGCGGGCCAGAAGGTGACCGTCAAGGAGGCGTCCTCCACGGCCTACCAGAACGGGACGAGCCCGGCCTCGGCCAGCGCCATCACAACCGGCGAGAGCGTCCTCGTGCTGGGGACGACCAGCGGAACGACCATCACGGCCACGCAGGTCACCGTGCAACCGGCCAGCAGCGGATCCTCGACTTCCTCGGCGGTGGTTCCCTTCCAGCGCGGTGCACCGTCCACGTCGAAGTCGGCCGGCCAGATCCCGGCGAACTACACTCAGGGGTCGGGGACGATCGTCAGCGGGACGGCAGCCAGTAAGGCGACGGAAGCTGCGCTGGCCGCCTACCCGGGAGGCGTCGTCGACCGTGTGGTGAAGCTGAGCAACGGCGAGTACGAGGTCCACTACATCGGCGTCAACTGGCCGCACCACATCTTCGTCAGCCAGAACTTTAAGGTCGTCGGCGCCAACTAGGCCTTCCCGCTTCCGTCCCCGTCCCGGCAGCTGCCAACTCGGCACTGCCGGGCCGGGGCGTTCATGCCGTCTGGATTCCGAGCCGCATCCCCAGTTATCGTCCGGCGGCTTATGGGAAGTTTGATGCTACTTAAGGCTACTGTTCTTACTGTGAAGATTGCCACGTCGTCGGCAACTGCTTCAGCTCTGTTAATTCCTCAGGCCGGCCGGGCTGTAGTGTGTCAGCTGGGCTCTGCGCGGGCAGGATTTACCAAGACATGACGCACTCTCGGCCTCCGGACAATTCGGGATATTTACTTAGGAACACGTATTTGTGGCTGCCGTGAGTGACCCGCGAAAGCCAGCGCGGAACGCCTTTGCCGTCGTCGTCAACGACCACGGCCAGCATGCTCTGTGGCAGGCAGATCTTGACCTGCCGGCCGGCTGGCGGCGGCAGTCGGCCGTCATGCCCAGACGGGCCTGCCTGGACGCCATCACGGACAGATGGCAGGACATCGCCCCGGCCAGCGTCCACGCGGCCGCATCGGGGAAGCGAAACCCGCACGATGCCCGGTTTGCCCATGAGTTGGTCGCCGAGCAGGCGTCCCGCCGCCCCGGCGCGGCCGCCGTCATCGCCGCGGGAACGCGGCTGACCTATCGCGAGCTTGACCAGTCGGCGAACCAACTCGCCCACTACCTCAGGGAGATGGGCGCCGGCCCGGAGACCCTGATCGGCGTGCACCTCGAGCGCGGCGTTGAGGCGATTCGCAGCCTGCTCGCGATCATGAAAGCGGGTAGTGGTTACCTGCCGCTCGACCCGTCGCTCCCGCCGGACCGCCTGGCCCGGATATGCGCGGAAGCCCGCCCCATGGCCATCCTGGCGGGCCGGCCGGCCCGGCCCGCCCGGGGAGACGCCCCGCCGGACTCCCCCGGGACGTTTTCCGCACCGGGAACAAGGCTGCTCGCGGTCAGCGGCCTCACCGACGATCTTGCCCGCCAGCCGGTCACGGCTCCCGAGGTCAGCCTGCACCCGGACAACATGTGCTACGCCATCCATACCTCGGGATCCACTGGCCACCCCAAGGCGGTCGCGGTCAGCCATGGCGGCCTGGCCTGCGTCATCAGGGAAACATCCCGCGAATACCGGATTTCCGCCCGGGACCGGGTGATACAGCTTGCCTCCCTCGCCTTTGATACGTCCGTTGAGCAGATACTCGTCACGCTGGCGTGCGGGGCAACCCTGATGCTGCCGCCGGCGGGCACCATCGCCCCCGCGGACCTGCTCCGCTACCTGGAGGACCAGCGGGTCACCGTCATCGACCTGACGCCCGCATACTGGCACCAGCTGCTCGCGATCACCGGGCCGGACGACGAGCGGCTGCGGAGCGTCCGGCTGATGATCACCGGCGGTGACATGGCCGGTGCCGCGGACTGCCAGGCCGCGATGCGGGCGGCACCCGGGGCCAGATTGCTGAACGCCTACGGGCTTACCGAGACCACCATCACCTCCGCCCTCTTCGACGCCGGCGCTGACCCTGAGGCCATCCAGCCGGCGATCCCCGTGCCGGTGGGCAAGCCACTCAGGAACGTGCGGATCATGGTTCTCGATGAGAAGCTGAACGCGGTGCCGGCTGGAACGGCCGGCGAGATCTATGTCGGCGGCTGCGGAGTCGCCCGCGGCTACCTGGGCCAGCCAGCGCTCACCGCGGAAGTGTTCCTGCCTGACCGCCGCGGCGTCCCCGGCAGCATCATGTACCGCACCGGGGACCTAGGGCGCTGGCGCGAGGACGGCAACCTGGAGATCACCGGACGCGCCGACCGCCAGCTCAAGGTGCGCGGCTTCCGCGTCGAGCCGGGTGAGATCGAGAGCGTGCTGGCCGGGCACCCGGGCATCGGGCAGGCGGCGGTCGTGGCGACCGGGCAAGGTCCCGGCGACATCCGCCTGGCGGTGTATTACACGCTCACCCGCGGCACCTCCGCCGATGAGGACGCGCACCGCCCGCCGTCCGCCGCGACCCTGCGGCGCTTTCTTCGCGCCTGCCTGCCTGGCTACATGATTCCCGCCGCGTTCGTCGCGCTTGACCACATGCCGCTGACGCCGGAAGGACACCCAGCCCCGGGCGCCCTGCGGTATCCCCAGACCCTCCCGCCCGGGCATGACAATGGGGAGCGCCGCACGCCGCTGCAGGCCGGGATGTCCTACCTGTGGGCTGATTTGCTGAAGACGGATCAGGTCAACCTGGACGACGATTTCTTCGAGCTCGGCGGGAACTCGCTGCTGGCCGCGGTGATGCTGTCGCACGCCCGGGTCATGTTCGGGATCAGCGCGCACTACGTGCGCCCGCTCACCCGCTGCCTGCTGCGCGACCCGACGCTGCGGGGATTTGCCATGGCCACGGAGGACGCCCGCGCGGGCAGGCTCGCCGCGGACGGTGCGGAGCCCCGGGTGGACTTCGCCCGCGAGGTGGCACTCGACGTTCCCGCCCTCCGGCACGCGGAGCCGCAGGGCCCGCCACCGAACTGGAGGAGGCCCCTCGAGATACTCCTCACCGGATCGACGGGGTTCCTCGGGGCCCACCTGCTGCGCGAACTGCTGGCCGCCACCACTGCGCGGGTCTGGTGCCTGGTCCGCGCGCGCGACGCCTCGCACGCGCTGCAGCGCATCACGGACGCCGCCGCGCGCTACGAACTCGGCGACCTGCCTGCCGACCGCGTGGTGCCGCTGCCCGGTGACCTCGCCTCCCCCCGCCTCGGCCTCTCCCCCGGCGAATTCCGCGAGCTCGCCCGGAGCACCGACGTCATCTATCACGCGGGCGCGATCGTGAACTTCATCTACCCGTATGAGGAACTGCGAGCCGCCAACGTGGCGGGCACTCGCGAGCTGATCCGGCTGGCCAGTCTCGACCGGGGCATTCCGGTCCACTACGTCTCCACCACCGCAGTGCTCGCGGGCCTCGGCGTCATGGGCGTGCGCGAGGTAACCGAGGACACGCCTCTCGCGCATGCTGACCGCCTTGGCGTCGGCTACGTGGAGACCAAATTCGTGGCGGAGGAGCTCCTCAGGAACGCCGGGCGCGCGGGCCTGCCCGTCGCGATCTACCGCCCGCTGGACATCGTCGGGAGCCGTCGTACCGGCGCCTGGAATACCGCGACCGAGATGTGCGCGCTGATCCGGTTCATCACCGATACCGGCCTGGCTCCCGACATCGACCTGCCGCTCGACTTCGTGCCCGCCGACACCTGCGCGGCGGCCATCCGGCACATCTCCTCCCTCGACGGGGCGACCGGGCGCACCTATCATCTGGCCAGCCCCAAATACGCCCTGCTTGGCTCCCTCGTTGACCGGCTGCGTGAGCACGGGTTCCCGGTCAGCGAGATACCGTTCGGCGACTGGGTGAGCGAACTGCTGCGCTATGCCGCCCGCAGCCCGTCCCACCCGATGACCACGTTCCTGCCGCTGTTCGTCGACCGCGAGCAGCAATCCGGGCTCACTCTTGCGGAGATGTACCTGGAGCACATCTTCCCGCACTACACCTCGTCGAATACCGAGCAGGCCCTCCAGGGCAGCGGCGTGGCCTTCCCGCCCATTGACGGCCGGCTTCTCGACCCCAACATTGCCCGCCTGATAGCGACGGGATACCTGAGAGCCCCGGGACAGCCGCCCGCCCTTCTGCCTGGGGTGAAACCAGGTGCCTGGCCGGCCCGCTTATGCCGGTCAGCCACTATCCGGACTGGGAGTCGTTCGAAATCGCACCGGATGCCAGGGACAGCCCGGTCGCGTTCTGCGCGGACCTGAGCCCGGCGAGCGTGCTCGGCGCCTACCGGCGGGGGATTATCCCGTTTCCCGCGGCCGATGAGCATTTCCGCACCATCAACGAATTCCGGTACGAGGACCAGGTGGCGCAGGGCACGATCGGCCTCGTCGGCAGTGGGCGCGATGATCCGTACTGGGTGGCGTGGTGGTCGCCCGACCCGAGGCCGGTGATCGGCGTCGGCCAGGTCCACCTCGGGCGCAATCTCAGGAGGCAACTGCGGCGCGGCGATGAGTGGACGACCGCCAACGCCAGGTTCTCCCGGGTCGCCGAGGAGTGCCGCGCGGGCCGCGAGCCACGGTGGCTGACGGACTCGCTGCTGCGCGCCCTGATCGAACTGCACCGGGAAGGCTGGGCCCACAGCATTGAGGTGTGGCTGGACGGTGACCTGATCGGCGGCGCGATGGGGATCGGCATCGGCCGGGTCATCAGCGGGGACTCCTTGTTCAGCCGGCATCCCGGCGCGGCGGGGATCGCGGTCGCGGACATGGCGGCCCGGTTGAGCCTGGCCGGTGGCCTGCTCATCGACGCGCAGTGGGACAGCCCTTTCCTGCGGTCGCTCGGCGCCGCGCCGATGCCGCGAGAGAGCTACCTGCCGTTGCTCGGGCTCTCGGCGGACCGGATAGCGCTTCCCCCTCAGCCGCTCCCCGCGCGGCGGCTGGGCGCGGCGGACCGCGGCACGCACGAGTAGGCCGGCTGCTGTGATCTGTACGTGCAGGTAGAACGAGGACCTGAGTGGGCGCTGCCTCGTTGACGCCCGGTCGCGGGGCGGTCTAGCGTTCCCTCGAGGACCGGAGCATGGACGAGGGGCGGCTATGGGCAGACCGCGCTGGCGCCTCAGGGTCACGGCGGGCTGTGCGGCGCTGAGCTGGGTGCTGTTCGCCGTCACCCTGGCCGTGCCGGACTGGATCGAGGCGGTCTTGCGGGTGAACCCTGACCAGGGCAGCGGTTCGCTGGAGTGGGCGATTGCCGGGGTGCTCTTCGCCGCGGCCGTGGGGCTGTCCGGCATCACCCGCCGCGAGTGGCGGCGGCTCCAGCCCGGTGGGGTGGGCTGACCGGCTACTCAGCCGCGGAGCCGGATGCTCCGGCAGGCCAGGTGCCGCGACCCCATAACGGCCGGGCCGAGCGTCCCGGCCGGGATCACCGGCGGATCCCCGGCCGAGCCAGCCACCGCGACCAGCAGCCACTGCGAGCCCGCCGGCCCCGCACTGAAGTCGGCCGCGAACGTCACGGCCCGCGGCGTGCGCGCGGTCAGCGAGCCCGCTGGCTGCTGCATCGCGCCGAGCACCTGCCACGAGTCACCCAGCGGCGCGCCGGGCGCCGTTCCCGTGGAGACGGCCGACGTCACTGCGGCCGCCCACGGCACCGGCAACGCCGCCCACGCGGCCAGCGCGCCGGTGACCGGCCTGCGGATGAGCAGTACCCAGGGCGTCTCGGCGGCGGGATCCGGTGCGCTGCGGCGGTGCACGAGGACGTCAACGCGGGCCGGGCCGGGGACTAGCCCGGTGGCTGCGGGCCCGCTGGCGGCCGGCCGGTCGACGATCAGCTCCATCAGGTCGGCCTCCGCCGGGACCGCGGTGTCCCACGGGTCCGCGTAGGGCGTGCCGGCCGCGAGCTGCGCGGTCCAGAACGGCAGCGTGATCCGCGGCTGGCTCGGTGCCGCCGCCGGCGCGCCGGCGGCGAGCAGCCGGGAGGCGAACCCGGGACTCCACTGCCCGTCCGGCCGGACGAGCACGTCGTGGGCGTGCATCGCGGTCTGCAGGACCCACAGTTCGTGGCTGGCCAGCCGCTGGCTGAGCGAGGAACCCGTGGGCTGGGTGCTCATCGGCAGCGTGGCGCGGCCCGGTGGCGGCACGGCCGTGCCCGGCGCGTTGCGGACCCGCAGGTCCGGGCTGGCGTCGAAACGCACGGGCGCCGGCGGCAGCGTGGCGGTGTCTGCCGCCGGGGTGGGCAGGACCCGCCGGGTGTCGCGGTCGTGCACCCGGAGGAACAGCTGCGGGGCCGTGGTGCCGGACAGGTCAAGTTCCCACACGCCCGCCGAGGACAGGGTCGCGCGAAGCAGCCGCACGCCGCCCTGACTGACGATCTCGAGATCGGTCACCGTGACCTCGGGCAGCCCGTTGACGAGTGCCTGCCACGTCCACGCCGGGCTGGTGGCCGGCCCGGCCCGGGTCCCCTGCCACACGCCGGCGCCGGTGCCGGCGTAGACGGTCGCCGGGCTGGCCGGATCGACGGCGACCGCGTACGCGGGCGCGATCGTGCCGGCCGGCGAGCTGCCGAGGCCCGCCGCCCGCAGGCCGGTGCGTTTCCACGCGGCCGAGCCGTCGTACCACCACAGCGTGTCATCGCTGGTGGCGGACGATGGTGTCTCCGGCCCGGTCGTGGCGACGTACAGGGTGCCGTCGCCGGGCGCCGCGGGGTTGGCGACCGCGATGTCGGTCCAGGAGCCGGCCGGCGGCAGTACGCCCGCCTGGAGGCGGTTCTTCTTCCCCCGCGCGCCGGCCCCGTCGATCCGCTTCACCGTGGACGTCGGCGGCACGGCGGCCGTGCCGCCCACCAGGTCGTGCACGAGGACCGCCCGCTGGCACAGCACCACCAGCCGGCGCGGCGTGGCCCAGCGCAGCGTGACCACCTGCCCGTCGGGTGACGGCACGCCGCCAGTGAGCACGCAGGAGTCGGTGGCCGTATCGGCTGGGTTGGGCCCGGGACTCCGCTTGGGGTCCAGGCCGCCGGGCAGCGTGAAGAACGTGGTGCCGCCGTCCTGCGTGCACCACACCCGGTTGGTGCCGACCGCGACGCGGCTGATGCCCGCGTCGACGGTGGCCGCGGCGCCGGAGTAGAACGATGACGCGTCGTTCTCCTGCTTCTGGTCGGCGGTGACGGCCGGGGCGGGGCGCATCACGAAGCCCCACCTGCGTCCGCCGTTGTCCCGCCAGTGGGCCTGGATGTACTGCCGGACGTACTGCGCCGAGGGGCTGGTGAAGAACGTGACCCCACCGCCGTCACCCAGGAACGCGACCCGCCAGACGGTGTCGCCGGCCCGCCGGATCGTCCCGTTGTCCTGGGTGCCGATGACGATGTCGTGGAGGCTGGCGGGGTTGCTCGCGATCCAGCCCGGCTCCAGGGAGCCGACCCCGGTGTTGCGCGCCAGGAACGTGCGGGGCGCACCCTCGGCGGCGGAACGGTAGATGCCCCCGTCGCAGCCGATCCAGACGTGCCTGGCCCCCACCGCCTGCCCGGTGGTCCACACCGCACAGTGCACGTCCGGGTGCACGCCGGCGCCGATGAACGTGGGGTCCTGGGTCCCGTTGTACGACTGCACCGGCGGTTGCGGGGCCGGCGGCAGCGGTGGCGGCGCGGGCGGCGTGAACGACAGCTGCCAGCCGGTCGGCCCGGCCGCCTGCACCTGGACGCGCCACAGCGCCGCGTTCCAGTCGTTCGCGACGACCTCCAGCGCGGCGCCGCCGATGATCAGCTGGCCCGCGACCGCGGGGTCCGCCACGATCGTCAGGTCGTAGTCCTGCTGCCCGTCGCCGGAGCCAGTGGATTCGAAGATCCGCGGCGGTACGTTCCCGATCGAGGCCACCACTGGGGCCGGACCCGTGTCGTCGATGCGCCACATCGCGGCGGTCGCGGTGTCCCGCGGGCCAGCCACCGACAGGGCGTACAGGATGCCGGGCGCCGCCGGGCTGCCGGCGAGCCCGATGCGGCCCCCGCGGGTGATCGGTGCTCCGGGCGCGGGCACGGCCATGGCCAGCGTGACCTGCGTCCAGGTACCGATCCCGCCGCCGGAGTCGGCGTCTGCCCACCACAGGGAGCTTCCGCCGCCGCCCTTGGTCTGGTCATCGACGCCCACCCACACGCGGCTGGCGGCCCCTTTCGGGATCCAGCGGATGTCCGTGACGTGCAGCGGGTTGCCGGGATCGGAGGCCTTGCCGAAGGGCCCGGAGGTGACTTTCGACCAGATCGGGTCGGTAGCCGGCGTGGTGCGCTCGAACAGGCCGTTGCTGGTGCCGAGCAGCAGGTGCGCGGGCCGCGCGATGCTGCCGGGCGGTGCGTGCGGGTCGGCGGCCAGGCGGTAGCTGCCCAGGCCGGTGAGCAGGGCGCCCCCCTCGACCGTCCATGGGTCGGCGCCCTCATCGGCCACCACGACGGGAACAGCCGCTCTGGCGTGCAGGACACCGGCCCCGCCGAAATAGCCGGAGCCCTTCTTCCGGCCCGCGATCTCGCCGGTCGCCGCGAACACCTCGTCACCGGAACCGTCCCCGGCCGGACCGAACGCGACGAGCAGCGAGCCGAAGGTCAGGCCCTCCGCACCGCCGGCCGCTTCGCCGGGGGTGACGGCCGCCCGCCGCGTCGCCCAGCCGCCGACCTGGATCCACGAGGCACCCGAGTCGGCCGTGTACCACACGCCACCGTTGGCGGTGGCCGCATAGGCGCGGGTACCGTCCGGGGAGACAGCGATATCACGCACCCGGCCCGACACCCGGGGGCTGCTCTCCGCCTGCCCGCCGAGGACCGTCGACGGGCCGGCCGGGAGCCACAGCCACGCTGTCCCGGACGGCCGGTCCCTGGGCTGCAGGGCCCCTGCGGCCGTGCCGCGCCGGGCCATGCGCGCCGCGAGCAGCGTCTCCGGCGGCACGACGCCGTAGCGGCCCTGCAGCCACCTCATGCGGTCCGAGACGCGGTCAGGGCTTCCGGAGCCCGCGTCGCCGCCGGGCCATTCGTACCGGCTCACGGTCCACCCGCCGGGGCGGCCGAGGGCCCGCCGTCCTGGCCGGGAAGCACCCGGATGTAGCCCTCTTCCACCCGCGCGGGCAGCTCCGGCAGCAGCGCGGCCTGGGTGGCGGCCAGGATCGGGTCGTCGCGCCAGCTGCTCGCGGAGTCCCGTCGTGTCCACACCTGCCCGGGCGCAAGCGCGGCCACCCTGGGCAGCCGCACCTTGTCCGGGTCGAGCAGCACCGGGCCGGAGCGGATGTAGGGGGACATCGCCGACAGGCCGGGCCCGACCCAGTCGCGGGCCAGCTGCAGCGCCTTGCGCGGAACGATTCCCGTGGTGAGGTTGACCGCGCCGGCCGGGTGCATCAGCAAGGTCAGCGTGATCGTGGCGCCGGGGTACAGCCGCAGCTCGTCGTCCGCGACGACGTAGGGGTGGGCGATCGGATGCTCCGGCGGCAGGTCCTGGTTCTGGTCGCGCAGCGGGCCCAGGTAGCCCTGGTGCCGCCCGGCTTCGCGGGCGAGCTCGAGCACGACCTTGTCCACGACGCGGACGCGGGTGAAATCGTCCCCGACGAAGAACGCCATCAGCCCGTCGTCGGCGCGGGTCAGCTCGCCGACGCGAACCGGGAAGCCGTTCACCGCCAGTGCGTCGTAGGCGGCCTGCCGGGCCGCCCGGGCGCCGTCATCGGGATAGGCCAGGCCGGCGACGTCATCCTTGATCTCGAGCCACAGCCGGGCCCGCACCACCGCCAGCGGGCGCCCCACCAGCCCGGCCACGTGCTCGGTGCCGAGGACCGCGAACGGGTCGTAGCTCCACAGGGTGGTGTCGATGGCGCGCAGCAGCGCCGACAGCGCCGACTCGCCGCCGGGCGGCTGCGGGCCGCCTCGGCGGAAGCGCAGATCGGCGGCGACGAGGCCGGCGGCGAACCAGCCCATAGACGCCGCCGTGGCGGACAGGCCGTAACCGGGGCCAGCGTCGACGGGGCCGTCGCGGCCGGGCGCGATCTCCCAGACGACTCCCCCGCCTATCGCCTCGTGGAACAGCTGGCCCAGCGGGGTGCCGGCCGGGTCGAAGGCCTCCAGCGATTCATCGATGTGATCGGGCAGCAGGAAGCCGGCGACCGGGCTGATCATCGCGGCGGGGGTGACCTCGTCGATGGTGGCCTCCGCCGGCCGCTCGCCGGTCGAGGCAGCGTCGACGAAACGGAACATCGCCCGCGACGGCACGAGCAGCCGTGGGGGCAGCCCGGCCGCCGCGGCGTCGTCCGCAGCGGACACCCGGGTGGGCACCTGGACGGTATCGACGGGCAGGTCGAGCAGCCGGCCGAACGCGTCGACGAGCCGCGCCCGGGTCAGCCGCAGCCGGCCGGCGAGCAGCGGCCGGGGCAGGCCCGCCGGGGTGATGCTGCCGTCGGGGGCCCGCACCAGGCCGTTGTCCCACGGCAGCCCGAGCAGCTGCTCGCGCAGTCCTTCGAGCGCGGCGCTGACGACGTCGAGCTGGTCGGTGAGGTCCCGCACGCGGGACAGCGTCGCGTAGGTGGCGTCGTCGATCTGGCCGACGCCGGCCAGGTCGCGCTGGTGCTCGTCGTCGAGCCAGCGGGCCAGCGTCGTGGACAGGCCGGTCGCCGGTCCGGGGGCGAGCAGGCTGCGTCCGGTGCAGACCAGCGTGGCCGGGGCCCCCGGCGGGCCATCGGGCGGGACCAGGTCGACGCCGCCGAGCTGCCAG
>JAOPYP010000087.1 GCA_025964635.1 Actinomycetes bacterium
TCGCCGCTCGCACCGGCACTCCCAGGCCGGCGCGGAAGTCGCGCCGCAGGCCCCCGTCCCGCACTGGGGCTGGGGCGTGGCCCCGCCGCGCTACTGGCGCCCTGGGCGGCGTGGGTCTCGCGCCCGCCGTCGCGATGCTCCGAGGCCGAAGCCGGGGCGTTCGTGGCTCAGCGTCGGGCTGACGCCAGGGTCGCGCGGATCTCGGCGGCGGGGGCGGGAGCGGCCGGCTGGGTTCTGTACCGGTCGTCCTTGGTCGCCGCGTAGGGTGCGCAGAAGGCGGGGGTGCCCAGTTGCGAGCGCCAGCTTTCGGTGAGCGGTCCCATGTCCACGCAGTCGTAGCCGAGCAGCGAGAGCAGCTCGGCGGTGTGCTTTTTCGCGCCCGGGTCGTTGCCGGCGATCGGCAGGGCGGTGCGGTCGGCCGCGCCTGCGGGCCGCGGCAGGACCCTGAGGTGCTTGTAGTGGATGTTGTTGAACGCCTTCACGACGTGCGCCTCGGCCAGGTGCCGCTGGAGTATCTCGCTGTCGGTGAGCTGCCGGGTTCCGAGTTCCGGGATGGTGCCGTCGCGCGGGGCGTAGTAGTTGCCGGTGTCGATGACCGTCTTGCCGGCCAGGGGCTCGCGGGGGACCGTTCCGATGGCGCCAACCGGGATCGTCACGACGACCCAGTCCCCGGCGGCTGCCGCCTGCGCGGTAGTGGCCGCACGGGCCCGCGGCCCCAGTTCGCCGACGAGGTCGGAGAGAGTCTGCGGCGCCCGCGAGTTGCTGAGCACGACGTCCAGGCCGGCGTCGACCGCCAGCCGGGCGAGCGTGCTGCCAATGTTTCCGCTGCCGATGAGTCCAAGTGTGGCCATGCCTGGTACAGCCTTCCGGTTGAGGGCCGATCCGGCGCGAGTGCCTCTTCGATCCCCGAAGCGGCACTCGCGCGATCGGCGGTGACTGATGAAATACGTAGTGACTGGTGAAGTACGCTGCGGACCATCTCAGGCGCGGTTCGGCAGCCACCCGCCGTCCGCTGTGCGGGCGTCGGGGATGGGCCGCGGGGTGGTCAGAAGACGTAGGGGATGTCGTGGATGACGTCTTGGTGGCGGATGCGCCATCCTGCGTCGGTCCGGCGGAGGGCGAAGCGGTAGTACCCGGACTCGATGGGCTTGATGGTGCCCTGGGCGCCGAAGGTGCCGGCGGGCCATCCGCCCTCGGGCTTCCTGGCTCCGGCGACGTCGAAGGTGATGAACTGGGTCTCGATGGTGGCCTCGTCGCCGTCGACGGTGACCAGGTGGTCGTAGGTGGTGTGGTGGCTCCAGCCCAGGGGCGGGTGCGGCGCCATGGCCCCTTTGGGCGGTGTGGACATGGCCGCTTCGATCTGCGGTTGTCCGGAGAGGGTTCCCAGCAGCTCCATCCCGTCGGGCCCGCGGTGGTAGTGGATCTCGACGACCGCGTCGGCCTCGTAGAGCTTTGCCATCGCCTCGCCGTCGCGCTGGTCCGCCGCCCGGGTGTAGCGGGAAACGATCTGCGTGATCTCGTTCTCGGTGCTCATGACGATCTCCGGTTCTCTGTGAGGTGCCTGTCGGTGTCCGGGCTTCTGCGGCAGACGGGCGACCGGTGCTTATGCACCGCAGGCGGGCACTGCCGATCTCGCTCTCGGTGCCCATTGCTGGTAGGGCGTGTGGTCCTTTCAGCATGGGCGAGCCCGGCCGGGGCGGGCAATGACCGTCCTGGCAAGGGGCGATACTCTGTGGGTATGGATCTGAGCAGGGACCGGCTGGAGACCCGTGAGCTGGTCTACTTCCTCACCGTGGCCGAGGAACTGCACTTCGGCCGCGCCGCCCAGCGGCTCGGCATCGCCCAGCCCCCGCTCTCGCGCGCGATTGCCCGCCTGGAACGCCGCGTCGGGGTGCCACTATTCGCCCGCACCAGTCGCAGCGTAGCGCTGACCGCCGCCGGCCAGGCGCTGCTGGCCGGGGCCCGCGCCACGCTCGAGGCCCTCGACCTGGCAGTCCGCCGCACCCAGGCGGCCGGAGCGAGCGGGCTGCGGCTCGCGGCCGCTCCCGGAGCCGGGACGGTGCCGCTGCGGGCGCTGATCACCGCGTACGGCAGGGCGAGGGATGCCGCGGCCATCGAGATGGTGTTCACCCGCGACCCGGCGGCCGCCGCGCGGTCCGGCCAGGCGGATCTCGCCCTGGCCTGCGACACCGAAGACCTGTCGGGGCTGGAGACCCTGGACATCGCCACCGAGCGACCGGTCGCGCTCCTGCCCGCGCAGCATCCCCTCGCCGCCGGCCGCAGCCTCAGCCTGCGCCGCCTGCGCGCCGAGGCCACCTTCGCCGAGCAGGGCCCGGCGCTGAGCCTGGACGAGATCATCGACAGCGTGGCTCTCGACCGGCTCATCGTGATAGTCGGCGAGGGCGCCGCCGCCCGCACCGGCCCGGCGGTCACCGGCGTGCCGGTCACCGGCGTGCCGGTCACCGGGCTCGCCCCGAGCACGCTCGTCCTGGCCTGGGCCGGCGACGTCCTCCCCGCGACCAGCGCCTTCCTCGCCGCCGCCCGCCGCTACGTCACCCGCACCGGCCCGCACGCGCTGGCCTCAGTCGCGGCATCCTGACGACAGACCCGCGCAACGGTCCCGGACCCCCGTTGGCGCAGCCCGCGCCTGATCCGCCGTTCTGCGTCGTTTATGGTCCAGCGGTCTGACGGTTTGCGACCGTACCGAATGGACGATCTGTATGCCGCTGGGTCACATGGCTGAACCCGCGGCTTAGCCGCCTGCGAAGAAGTCGAGGTAGGCCTGGGCCAGGGCGGCCGGGTTCTCCAGCGCGATGTTGTGACCGGACGCGGGGATGACGGCGCCGTGGACGTCGCGGGCCACTTGCGCGAGCTGTTTGGATACTTCGTCCCCGAGATAGGCCTGCGCGCCGACGGCCAGGACCGGGCAGCTGATCGGGCCGGCGTAATGCGGGCGGTTCTGTTCGGCGTCGGTCTGGCGGGCGCGGTACATCCCCAAGATGGCCCTGGTGCCGCCCGGCTGCTCGGCCGAGTGCACCATTTCGTCGACGTCCTCCTCGGCCAGCGCGCTGGGGTCCCACATCTGGCGTCTGGCATAGTATGTCCAGAACGGCCGTTCCCGCCCGGCCGGCAGCAGCTCGGGCAGGTTCGGCAGGCTGAAGAAGCTGAAGTGCCAGCCGGTGCGGCCGTCGTCGGCGGCGAGCGAGGGGTCGTGTTCGCCGCCTGGCAATCCTGGGCCGGCTGGCAATCCTGGCAGGAGCTTGGTGAAGGCCTTGCGCAGGTGCCATTCCACAGTGCGTGCGCTCGGTAGAGCTGGGACCCAACCTCCTGGTTCGTCAATCCGTCGCGTGCGTGCCGGGCGATCTGCGTTTCCTGGTTCGGCACGCGGACGCGCTGCCGCTGATCATCACGCACGGCTGGCCCGGGTCGGTGATCGAACTGCTCGAGGTGATCGGCCCGCTTACCGACCCGGCCGCGCACGGCGGGTCTGCCGGGGACGCGTTCGATCTGGTGCTGCCGTCGCTGCCCGGCTACGGCTTCTCATCCGCGCCAGCCGAGGTCGACTGGGCCGGGGACGCACCCGCCTGCGCGTGGAACTCGCGCGCGGGCAGGTGCTCTACGGGAGTGGCTGCGTCGCGAGGGCCGCCGAGTCGAAGCGCGCGAGCAACTGCATACGGCTTACGAAATGTTCGACGCGATTGGCGCGGATGCTTTCGCCGCGCGACGCGAGCTGCTCGCGACCGGCCAGCCGGTCCGCAAGCGCCGAGTCGACACGCTGGATGAGCTCACACCGCAGGAGGAACACATCGCGCGACTCGCTCTCACGGGCCGAACGAACGCGGAAATCGGCACCGAACTGTTCGTCAGCTCCCGCACCGTCGAGTGGCATCTGAAGAACGTGTTCATTTGAGCTCGGGTCAACTCACGCAAAGGCCTCCGCGACGCCCTACCGCCGCGGCCGATGCCGTTGCGGCCGTATAGCCCGGCGACTACCAACCGGGAGGCGGCCAACCTGTGGCCCCCTTCCGGGCATTTTTACTCGTCCGCTCTGGACGTTACGCGTGTGCTGCACCTACGTGATTCAGGCGGCCGTGAGCCCACCGTCGATGGGCAGCGCGACACCCGTGACGTAGGACGCCTTTTCTGAGGCCAGCCACACCACTGCGTCCGCGATCTCCTCCGGCCGGGCGATCCGACCGATCGGGTGGGCACCGATCAGCGGTTTGATGTAGTCGTACAGCTTTCCGGAGGAGTCGTGGATGAGCGGTGTGTCCACAAGGCCGGGGGCTACAGCATTGACGCGGATTCCCTTCGCGGCGTACTCAAGTGCGGCGCTGCGGGTCAGGCCGATGCCGGCATGCTTGGACGCCACGTAGCCGGAGTGGCCGGGAACTCCGAGCAATCCCGCGCCGGACCCGATGTTGACGATGGCGCCGAAGCCCTGCTGCTGCATCACTTCCAGCTCGTACTTCATGGCAAGGAACGTGCCGCGCACGTTGGACGCGAGCATTTCGTCCAACATCTCGCTCGTCCACTCGCTGGTCGGCAGCGCGGCTGAGCCGTCGTAGCCCGCGCTGTTGACGGCAACGTCGAGCCGACCTTTGTCGCCGGCCGCAGCCACGACTGCTGCCTGCACCATCGATTCGACGGTCACGTCCGCCTTGACCGCTTGCGCCGAGCCTCCGGCTTCGGTAATCAATCGCACGGTTTCGTTCAGTGTGCTCTCGGTCCGTCCGGCGACGGTCACGAAATATCCTTCGGCCGCCAGCGCCATCGCCGAGGCGCGTCCGATCCCGGTGCCTCCGCCGGTGACGAATGCTCTCTTCTTTCCTTCGGTTAGCTTGTCCATGGTTTGGCTGCGAGCCTTTCTTGAGGGTTGGGGGTGTAGCGCGAACTCAGCCTTCGGGCGTGAGGTCTGTCAGCTGGCGGACTTCATCGGGCGAGAGCACGAGACGGCTGGCCGCGTTGTTGGCGTCGGCGTGGCTGATCGTACGCGTCCCTGGGATGGGCAGGGTGTTCGGCGACCGGTGCAGGTGCCAGGCGAGCGCCACTTGGTGCGGGGTCGCACCATGGCGGTGCGCGATCTCGCCGACTGTCTTGCGGATGTTCTCGACGTTGGGGCCATCGAAGCGGGTGGGTCCCCACGGCGAGAACACCGCGCCGGCGCGCTCGGCGGCGGCGAGGTGTGCGCTGCCGAGTCGCGTGCCGAGGTTGTAGTTGGCGGTGAGGGCGGCGATCTCGACGATCTCGCGGGCCGTTTCGAACTGCCCTACGGTCACGTTCGACAGGCCGATATGGCGAATTAGGCCCTGCGCCTTCAGCTCGGCGAGGACGCCGACCTGTTCCTCGAACGGGGCGTCCGTCGCGGTTCCGCTGTGCAGGTAGTAGAGATCGATCCGCTCCAGGCCGAGTCTGCGCAGACTCATGTGGACGGATTGCCGCAGGTAGTTCGGGTTGCCGACCGCACAGAGGGTTGAGTAGTCGTATCCGCCGCGTACGAAACCACCCTTCGTCGCGATCACGAGATCCTCCGGGTACGGAAGGAGGGCTTCGCGGATCAATTGCTCGTTCGAGTGCGGGCCGTAGACGTCGGCGGTGTCGATGAACGTCACCCCGGAATCGACGACGTGCCGCAGCAATGCGATCCCGCCGTCGTGGTCGGGGTACTCACCCCAGACCTGGTCACCGGTCAACTGCATGGCGCCGTACCCGATCCGGCCGACGGTCAGGTCCCCGCCGATCGTGATCGTCTCGGTACCGAGAGGCGTGCTCGTGGACATGAAAGCTCCTAATTCGACGTGCCCGTGGCTCGCCCCAGGCGCGCCATGACGGACTTCGGTTCTTGAGTGGCTTCGCGCACGCGGCGAGGCCAGGAGGTGTTGTGCTGTCTCATCACGGTTCTCCTTCTCTGATGGGTTCACCGGCCGTGGCCGGGACGCCGTTGGCGGTGGGTGTGCAGGTGATGATGTGCACGTCGAGTCCGCCGCCGCGGCCGATGACCCGTGATCTGATGCTGGCTGCGGGCCGCTCTTACCGAGCTGCGCCGGGGCGGGTGGCGCGGGGGGGTGGCGCGGGGGGCGGTCCGCTAGGGCCAGCCTGCTGGTGCCCGGGTTCAACGCGGCGGGATTTCGGGCTGAGCTGGAGGGCGACGATGATCACGGCGAGGACTGCGAGACCGGTCGCGATCAGGAATGACAGGCGGTAGCCGTTCACCAGCGAGCCGCCGTGGCCGTCGGTGGCCGCGGCGGCGGCGGTGGCGAGGATCGCCAGCCCGACCGCGGCGCCGGTCTGCTGGCTGGTGGTGAACAGCGCCCCGGCCAGTCCCTGGTCGCTGTGCTGGACCCCGCTGGTGATCGCGATCGACGCGGTCGGCAGCGCCAGCCCGACCCCGGCCGCGGTCAGTACCAGGCCGGGCAGCACCGCCGCCGGGTAGCTGGCCCCGGCGGTGATCTGCGCGAGCCACAGCTGCCCGGCGCCCATGCAGGCCAGCCCGGCCAGCAGGACGGCCTTGATGCTGAACCGGGCCAGCAGCCGGCGGGTACCGAGGGTGGAGACAAGCACCACGGTGACGGTCGACGGGACCAGCGCCAGGCCGGTCGCCACCGGGCTGAACCCCAGCACCTTCTGCATGTACAGCGACGCGAAGTACACGTAGCCGGCCAGGATCGCGCCGATCAGCAGCATCGCCGCGATCGCGGCCCGCCGGGCCGGCTCCGCCAGGATCGACAGGGGCAGCATCGGGGCCGCCGACCGCTTTTCGGCGAACACGAAGCCCGTGCTCAGCAGCACCGCCAGGGCGAGAGCGATGATGGTGGCGGGCGCGGTGAAGCCGTGCTGCTGCCCGCTGCTGAGCCCGAAGATCAGCGCCGCGATGCCGGTGGTCACCAGCAGCGCCCCGCGCACGTCGACGCTGCCGCCGCCACCGGACCGCTTCCCGGCCGGCAGCCGCGGGACCAGCGCGAGCATGGTGGCGATGATCGGCGGGTTGATCAGGAACACCGCCCGCCAGCCGAAGTACTGGGTGAGCAGCCCGCCGGCCACGATCCCGGCGGTCGCGCCCGCCGCGGTGGTGGCCTGCCAGATCGCCAGCGCCCGGTGGCGCGCGGCCCCTTCGGCGTTGGTCGTCGTCAGCAGCGACAGCGCGGCCGGGGAGACCATCGCCCCGGCCGCGCCCTGCACGATCCGGGCGATGATCAGCATGACCGGCCACTGCGCGAGCCCGCAGGCCAGCGAGGCGATCCCGAACAGGGCCAGGCCGACGGCCAGCACCTGCCGCCGGCCGAGCAGGTCCGCCAGGCGGCCGCCCGCCAGCAGCAGCGACCCGAACGCCAGCGCGTACCCGGTGACGATCCACTGCAACTCCGCCGCGGGCATGCCCAGCTCCCGCTGGATCGACGGCAGCGCCACGTTCACAATGCTGAAGTCCAGCTGCAGCACGAACTGGGCGGCGCAGATCAGCGAGATGACAAACACGGCCCGCCGCGAGCCGCCCGCAGCGGGCAGTGGCGCGGCGCCATCCGCCGGGTGGTCTGCCATTGGCGAATCTCCTGTCCTGACCGGGGTTCTTACTGGTTCAGGTTCCGGCACCGTCCTGGACATTTCCGTGCCACTCGCCGCTGCCGTTTCGTGCGGTCATCTTGTCCTCTCTTTCTCGCTCTCGTTCTCGCCCATGCACCTCTCATCGGAGGGTCAGGGTAGCTGCCTGTACAGCGCAGCAACCCTTCTCTTTGACTTCTCCTGGGCAATTGGCGCCAAAGGGCGAACACGCAAGCTTTGCTGATGCTCAGGAATACGGCCGCGGATATCGTCCGCCAAATGTCTAACGCGACCACGTATGGTTGTTTGAGCTATTACATCCACGCTATGTTCGCTGCGCACCGGTGCGCATCCGTAAGGGTTGATAGTCGTGACCCGATGGTGGGTAGCGTTCCTGATAGCCGGCCACGCCGGGACTGCCGCGGCGGTGCGCAGACCTGCCTGGTAATCAGCCCCGGGGGGTGACCAGGCGTGCTGCGCCTTGCCGGGCGGGGAGCGCGGGAGCGAGCTGGCTGCGGGAGCTGATGCCGAGTTTGGTGAAGACTTTCCGCAGGTGGTAGGCGACGGTGGCAGGGCTGATGAACAGCTGGGCGGCGATCTCGGGGTTGGAGGCGCCCTCGCCGGCCAGGCGGGCGATCAGTGCTTCTTGGGCGGTCAGGGTATCTGGCGTGGCGGCGGTGTGCTGCCGGGCGTGCCCGCCGGTCGCCCGCAGCTCGATGCGGGCTCGTTCGGCGAACGCCCTGGCGCCGGCCGAGGCGAAGATCTGGTATGCGCGGCCGAGCTGGTCGCGGGCGTCACGTCTGCGCCGCTGGCGGCGCAGCCACTCGCCGTAGACCAGATGGGCACGGCCCAGATCCACCCGCAGGCGGGCGCGGCCGAAGCACCCGATCGCCTCGCGGTACAGGTTCTCGGCGGTCTGCCCGTCGCTGACCAGCGCCCGCGAGCGGGCCTCGGCACCTAGCACCCAGTCGGTCCCGCAGGCGCTAGCGATACCAGAAAGCCGCTGGAGGGCGCCGGCCGCGCGTTCGGGGACCGCGCTGCGCACCGCCGCCTCGATCAGCTCGACGAGCGCCCAGCTGGCGAACCTGACCGCAGGGGAGTCCTCGCTCGCCCGCTGCGCCGCCGCCAGCGCCTCCTCATAACGGCCCAGGCTGTTGCTCAGCACCGCGGTCGCCCACTGCACGGAGCTCAGCCCTCCACCCTCACCCCGGCGCCCCACGTCGTCGGTGGCGATCTGGATGAGATGGGCGGCTTGCGCTTCCTGGCCGCGGAAGACGGCTAGGGCCAGGGCGCCGTACGGGGCGAGACTGCTCCCGGTCACCCCGGCCACCGACTCAGCCTGCGCCACCAGCGAGGCGGCCTCGGTGAACTCCCCAGCGAACAGGTGCACTCCTGCGTGCGTGCTAAGGGCGATGGGGAGCGCGAAAAGCGCACCAGCGTCACGGGCCAGCGTGACCTGGCGGTCGGACAGCACGTCCCAGCTGGCGTAGTCCCAGACAATGCCCGCGGCGTAGGAGGCCAGCCAGAGCCAGCGCAGCCCCTCCTCAGTGGACAGATCTGTGCTGCGGAAGGCGCTCACCGCCTGGCGGAGCACCGGCGCCCCCGCCCCGTAGCCCTCGCAGATCAGCAGGGCCACGCCATCCAGCAGCAGATCGGAGGCGCGCGCCGGCCCCGGCGGCGGCGGCGCCGCACGCGCCGCCTCGGCAACCTCCCGCGCACCACCACCAAGAGCCAGGCGGCCGGCGAATATCGCGGCGGCCAGCGCGTCCAGGTACGTCTCCCGCGCCAGCCGCGGGTCGAGCGGCTCGAATTCCCGGGCCGCCTTCAACAGCAGCGGGGGTGCGTCACTGCCGCGGCCGGAGGAGAACGCGATCTGGCCGCGCAGCAGGTCCGTACAGGCACGCTGGAGCTCATCCGGCGGCCCAGCCTCCGCGGTAGCCAGCAGCCGCGCAGTGGCATCGACCTCGCCGTCCTGGTACGTGGGCTGCGCCGGTGGCAGCGCCCGCCCCGCCCGGGCCGCCGAGTC
>JAOPYP010000095.1 GCA_025964635.1 Actinomycetes bacterium
GTCCCGGCGCCAGGTCCTGCGCGGTGCGGCCGGGGCCGGTCTCGCCGTGGCCGTTCCCGCGGGCGCCGCGGCCCAGTCCGCCGCGGCCCGGGCGGCGCTCCGCCCGGATCCGCGGGTGGTGATCATCGGCTCGGGTGTCGCGGGGCTGGGCTGCGCCTTCCGGCTGGCCCGCCACGGCATCCCCAGCGAGGTCTACGAGTACAACTCCGTCCGGGCCGGCGGCCGGATCCACACGCTGCGCGGGTTCTTCGCCGCCGGGCAGTACACCGAGGAGCACGGCGAGTTCATCTCGAGTGAGCACACCGAGATGCGCCGCCTCGCCGCCGGCTTCGGGCTCACCCTGGACGACGTCAGCGCGTATCCGCCGCATACCCGGGCCGGGGACTACCGGTTCCGCTTCGGCGGCCGGTTCTGGCCGCAGGCGGCGCTCGACCGTGAGTGGCACGACTGGGGATTCCGCCTGTTCTACGACGCGGCGTTCGTCAAGGCGCCCTGGCCGACACTGTTCGACCGGCACACCGCCTGGGCCAGGCGATGGGACCACACGCCCGCGACGGAGTGGATCGAGCAGCACATTCCCGGCGGCCTCCGCAGCGACTTCGGCCGCCTGTGTGTCGCCATCCTCCTCGACGAGTACGGCGGTGCTGTCGCCGGGCAGTCCGCGCTCAACCTCGTCTACCTGCTCGGCTCCTACGACAGCGTGCCGAGCGGCCGCCAGCCGAAGAACCACCCGGTCCTGTCGGCCACCGATGAGAAGTGGCACGTCCGCGGGGGCACCGACCAGCTCATCCGCGGGCTCCTGCGCCGGCTGCCCGCGGGCGCGGTCCGCCTCGGGGAACGCCTCGAGGCGGTCCGCAGCCGCGGCCACGGCCGGTACACCTGCACGTTCTCCTGCGGCGCCACCAGCCATGACGTGCATGCCGACCACGTCGTGCTCGCGCTGCCGTTCACGAAGCTGCGCGAGGTGGACCTGCGTGGCATCGAACTGCCGCCGCCGCAGCGGCGGGCCATCCGCGAGGAACCGCTCGGCACCAACGCGAAGATCCAGATGCAGTTCTCCCGGCGGGTCTGGAACGCCGAGCACTGGACCGGCAACCTGTACACCGACGGCCTGGTCCAGGGTGGCTGGGAGACCACCGTGGACCAGCCCGGTGACCCGGGGATCCTCATCGCCCTGCCCGGCGGGCAGGCCGGAACGGACCTTGGCCGCCGGTACGGCCTCACGTCCGACGAAGGGCCCGCGCCCCGGGCCATGGCCCGCGACTTCCTGGCCTCCTTCGACCAGATCTTCCCGGGCACCCGTGAGGCGTACAACGGCCGGGCGTATTACGCCTGGTCCGCCGGTGACCCGCACATCGGGGGCGCGTACTCCTACCTCAGGACCGGCCAGTACACCGCGTTCAACGGCATCCAGGGCCGGCGGAGCGGGAATCTGCACTTCGCGGGGGAGCACACCTCGGTGAACTTCCAGGGATACATGGAGGGCGCCCTGCGAAGCGGCTACCGCTGCGCCGCGGAGATCGCCCGGCGGGGAATGGCCTGACCCGGCCCGCTTCTCGTGACGCTCAGGCCGCTTCCTCCTCGGCCACCAGCTCCAGGGCCCGGCGGCGGAGGAACGCCTGGACATCCACGTCCGGGCAGGCGGCTTCGAACTCGGCCGCGAGCATGTGGAAGAGGCTCATCGCGTAGGACGCGGCGGTCAGCATGTGCGGCCCGGCCTGGGGGGCGGCCTGTTGTGCTGTGGGGGACAGTCCGGCTGCGGAGCCAGCGTCGCCGTCCCGGGCACACGTCAGGATGGCGATGACAGTCTGCTTGATTTCCGTGTCGGTTCTCACGCACCTATTGTGCCGCTTACTACAGACTTGTCCGGCTTACCGGGGAACTGGTCAGCGTCCGGCGGCCGAGTTGGCCCGCTCCCGCCAGGCGGGCAGCAACGCGGTGACGGCCAGCGCGGCGGTCAGCAGGAACACGGCCGGGTAGCCGGCGTGCCCGGCGAGCAGGCCCATGCCGATCGCGCCGGCGCCCATGCCGGCGTCGTAGGCAGCGTTCCAGATCGCGCTGACCCCGTCGTGCCCGCTCACCGGGACCCGGGCGTACATGAGCGTGAGGGTCGCGTTCTGCAGCAGCCCGAATCCGGTGCCGAACACGGCCGCCCCGCCGATGACCAGGCCCGGGCTGGACGTCATGGCCAGGGCGGCCATGCCCGCGGCCGACAGGACGACCCCGGGGCACAGCAGCCCGGCGTGCCCGCGCCGGTCCCCGGTTTTGCCGGCGGCCCAGCGCGCCAGGGTGGATGCCGCCGGCTGGACGAACAGCGCGACCGTGGCCACGGCGGCCGACCGGCCCGCGATCGCCAGGGGCAGGAAGGTCACCAGCACGCCGGCGGCCATCGTCGATGCGCTGAGGACCGCGGCCGGCCTGAGCAGCGCCGGGTCACCCAGCATGGACAGCACTCCGTGCCCACCGCTGGCGGTGCCCCGGTGGCCGGGCATCCCGGGCACCACGACCAGGGCCAGCAGCGCGGCCGCGGCCGTCGCGGCGAAGACCGGCGGGAAGCCCCAGTGGGCGGCCACCCACACGCCCGCGGGCAGCGCGACCAGAGCCGGGACTCCGCTGACGATCCCGGCCAGGCCCAGGCCCTCACCCCGGCGCTCCGCCGGGATCAGCGAGGCGGTGAGCGCCCCGCCCGCGACGGTGGTGACCGCGAAGCCTGCCCCGCGAACGACGCTGACCCCGATGACCACGGCCGGATCGGATGACACGAGCAAAGCGAGCGCCGGCGCCCCGAGCAGGAACAGGCCGATCCCCAGCGACAGCCGGTAGCCGGTACGGGCCAGCAGCCGCGGGGTGGCCAGCTCGACCGCGACCGTGGTCACTAGCAGCGCGCCGGTGGCCAGGCCCGCGCCGGACGCCGCGCCGGACGACTTCGCGTACATCGGCATGACGGAGAGCGGCAGGTAGAAGCTCAGGGATGCGCCGACGACCGACACGAAACGCAGGAGCAGCGCGCGGGTGATCAGCGACGGTGCTGCCGCCTCGGTGGATGTTCCGCCACGGGAAAGGGTTGCCGTTGTCATGCTCACGACGCTAAGCCCCGACCGGATCCCCGGTAAGATCCAATTTCATGGCTGTGGAGTGGTCCGGTTTGGGTCCGGACGTCCTCGTGGTGCTGGACCGCGACGCCGCGACGCCGCTGCGTACCCAGCTCGAGGACCAGATCCGGCAGGCGATCCGGTCCGGCCGCCTGAGCCACGGCGAGCGGATGCCGTCCACCCGGGTCCTGGCCCAGGCGCTGGGCCTGTCCCGGGGCCTGGTCCAGGACTGCTACGCGCAGCTGCTGGCCGAGGGCTACCTGGTGGCCCGGGGCGGCTCGGCCACCAGGGTGGCCCGGCCCGCCGCTCAGCGCACCGAACCGGGCCGCCGCCCGCCCGCCGTCCCGTCGTCACCGCTGATCGCCGACTTCCAGTCCAGCGTGCCCGACCTTGGGTCGGTGCCCCGCGAGGACTGGGCGTGGGCGGTTCGCGAGGCATGCCGGACCGCGCCGAACCACGCGTTCAACTACGGGGATCCGCAGGGTGATCCGCGGCTGCGCGACGTTCTCGCCGCCTACCTGCGGCGGGTCCGGGCCGCCGACGCCGTCGCTGGCCAGCTCGTCATCTGCTCGGGGATGGCGCAGGCGCTGTGGCTCGTCCTGCGCGCCCTGGCCGGTCAGGGACTGCGCCGGGTGGCCTTCGAAGACCCGGGGTCCGCCGTCACCGTGACCACCGCCGCGGCCTGGGCCGGCCTGGACACCGTTCCCGTGCCCGTGGACGAGCTCGGCGTGGACGTGGCGGCGCTCCAGGCCACCGGGGCCGGGGCGGTGGTCCTCACGCCGGCGCACCAGTGGCCCACCGGCGTCGTGCTGGCCCCGGAGCGGCGGCTCGCCCTGCTCGACTGGGCCGCCGCGCACGGCGGGACCATCATCGAGGACGACTACGACGCCGAGTTCCGCTACGACCGCGACCCGGTCGGGACCATCCAGGGCCTCGCGCCCGACCGGGTGGTGGCGCTGGGCACCGTCAGTAAGTCCCTCGCTCCCGCGCTGCGGCTCGGCTGGATCGTCAGCCCGCCCGCCCTCGTCAGCGAGCTGGCCCGGGCCAAGCACGGCACCGACCGGGGATCGCCGGGACTCGATCAGCTGGCGCTGGCCACGCTCATCGAAGCGGGCCGGTACGACCGTCACCTCCGGCGGATGCGCACCGAGTACGCCGCGCGCCGCGACGTCCTCATCGGTGCCCTCGCCGATCACGCCCCGCGGGTGCGGCTGACCGGCCTGGCCGCCGGGTTCCACGCCGTGGCGCACCTTCCCGGAGGAGCCAGCGAGGCCGCCGTGATCCGCGCGGCCCGGGAACGGTCCGTCGGGCTCTACGGGATGAGCACGTACCGCACCGATCACGCTCCCGGCCCCACGCAGCTGGTGCTCGGCTTCGGCAACCTCAGCCAGCGGGCCATTCAGGCGGGCATCGCCGCCATCGGTGACCTGCTCGACCCGTGTGCCTAGGCATCCGGCCTACGGGCTGACCATGCGGGGCGGCCTGGACGCGGCGGGCGAGCTCACGGCGGCCGGCTGGCCGTCACCACCGCCGAACGGCTTCTCGGCCTCCGGCCCGGCACCTTGCGTCCCTAGCCCACGAGAAAGGGGATGATGGGCCGGTGGCTGTTGACGTGCTGACTGAGATCGTCATCGAGCGTCCGTGTGCGCAGGTCGCCGCCTACGCCGCCGACCCGTCCCACGCGCCGGAGTGGTACGCCAACATCGAGTCAGTGGCCTGGCAGACGCCGGCGCCGGTCCAGCTCGGGTCGAGGATGGAATTCGTGGCGCGGTTTCTCGGCCGGCGGCTGGCTTACACGTACGAAGTCGTGGCCCTGGCGCCGGGCGAGCGGCTGGTCATGCGCACGGCCGAGGGCCCGTTCCCGATGGAGACCACGTATACGTGGGAGCCGGCCGGCGTGGCCAGGACCCGGATGGCGTTGCGTAATCGCGGTGAGCCGGCCGGTTTCGGCAAGGTCGCGGCACCGGCGATGGCCGCGGCGATGCGGCGCGCCAACCGCAAGGACCTGGCCAACCTCAAGCGGATCATGGAACGCCCCGGGGATGCGCCAGCCGCCGCGGCACCTGGCTGATTTCCCGTCGGTGCCGCGGCGGCTGGATGGTGAGGTGGCCGCGGTCAGTTGCTTTCCACCACGGTGTTCTTGATGTCGATCGGGGTGGACTCCGCGAACCCGAACATCTCGGAGAGCCTGGCCGGGTCCCCCGTAGGCGAGTGGCTGATCGTCGCGGTCAGCTTGTACAGGCCCACCCGCGGCTTGGGCGGGGCGACCTGGAACGTGTGCTCGAACTTCAGCGGGCTGACGTTCCCGGTGATGGGGACGGCCGCGGGCCCGGCGATGAGCCCCGTCATCCCGCCCACCCCGTCGATATCGTCGCTGTACAGCGAGACGATCCAGGTGCCGCCGACGACCGGTGTCGCCGCGCCCGTGAGCTGCCAGCTGATGTAGACGTCGAACTCGTCGTCCACCTCGAGCAGCATGGTCTTCTCGTTGTTCTCGGTCGGGTCCAGCACATCGATCGCCGTGACCTGGCCGTCCAGGATGCCGGTGACGGCGAAGTCGGTCACGGGCGTCTGCAGTGATCCTGATTGAAGCGGCATTACGTTTCCTCCGTGTGGTGCTGCCGTGCGGGCACATGCCCGCCTAGGCCCCCATTCCGGCGCCGGATAATCTGGGTGACCACCCCTAGGGAGTCCGGCATCCGCCGTCAGATACATCCGGCGTGGCGGGTGCGCAGAAGCTGGCCGTTGCCGCGGAATGGAGGCGCATTGCCCGCCCCTCATGAGATGACGCGGACGAAGACGCTGGAGCCCGGCGCCGAAGAGTGGTCGTGCACGCGGTGCAGCAGGCGGCTGCTGCTCCGCCGGCCACCTGCGTTCGAGAAGATCGTGCTCGACCGCGGCGACGAATGGGCCATGCATGTCGGCGGTACGGATGGCCTCCAGCCGGGCCCGGTGCAGGGCCGCCCCACCGCTCCGGGCGATCTTCCGGCGCAGGAGCGCAACTGGCTCGCCGAACACGGCATCGAGTGGAAGCCCGGCAGCGCATGACGCCGTGAGCCCGGCCGGTGCGCCGGCGGCGCCGTGAACCCGGCCCGCCGGCGCGCCGGGCCTTAGGGCAGGTAGCCATGCTGCCGCCAGACGGCGGCAGCGCGCGGGTGCATCGGCACGTCGAGAGGCGTGACTGGTGACTCTTTCACCATGCGCTCGATCGGCAGGGGCGGCTGGTGGGCGCCCCCGATGTCCCACACGATGTCGTCGCGCCGGCTGACCAGGGCTTCGCAGAACAGTTCGACGAGTGCATCGGGGGTGTCGGTGCGGCAGTAGATGGGCCATCCGCTGTAGTCGACCGCGGGGACGTCACGGCATCACGACCCCCTCGTCAAGATGGCGTCGATCTCGCCCCGCTCGAGCCGTCCGATGCGGGATGGATGGTTGGGCATCGGCTGGTCGAGGCTGATCTCGCCTCCCCACGCCCGGACGTCATCGAGGCTGAATCCGTGCGCGCGGAGGACGACGTCCACCATGATCGGCGTGCACGCATCGAGTGAGCCGCGGGTGGACACCCGCAACGGGTACCGGGCGGCAGCGATGTCCTCCAGGCTGGTGAACCCGAGCCGGTCGGCCACGGCGAACCCCAGCCGGTCGTCGTGGGGGAGCACGGCGATCGTGGCGACGTCCCGCGGACTGCTGAATGCGCCGGTGCCGCGCTGCGCCATCGTCAGCAGCGCCGCCGGGTTAAGAATCGATATGTCGACACGACGCTCGTGGACGTCGAGGATGACGTCCGGATGATTGGCGCCGTAGAAGGCGAAGCGCCCGGGTCCGGTGTGGCTCTCCATAACGACGGACACGGCGCGGTGGGACCAGTCCTGGTTCAGCATCATCGCGCGGGCCACGTCCAGGAACATCATCGGCCGCAGGTTCGTGGGATCCACCGGAGCTACCGGACGGTAAGGCTCTGCCATGGTTCTCCTCTTCGCGCGGCTCGCGTCGTGCGCGCGCCTGCCGCCGCCGCACGGACCCAATGAGCCAAGTCCATCGCGGGATGCCCAGCGTGTCCACCAGCCGCCGGAGGGGTTGACAACGCCGTCCTGCAGCCGCACGATCTAACAGTGATAGTTTCAGCTAAGCGTGATAGGAAAGCCGAACGCCGTGAGGCGACTCGGCGGGAGATCCTGGATGCTGCCTGGGACGCCGTGCACGAGACCAGTCTCGCCGGGCTGACCCTGCGCGACATCGCCACCAGAGTTGGCATGCAGCAGCCCTCGCTCTACGCACACTTCGCCTCCAAGCACGCCATCTACGATGCGATGTTCGAGCAGGCCTGGCGGGCCTTCCTTGACTACTGCCGGGAGGCGGTGCACGATCTGCCGGCGGCGCCGCGCGAGCGGCTGACGGCCATCGCGGAGCGGTACTTCGACTTCGCGGTCGCCGATCTGGCGCGGCACCAGCTCATGGATGTCAGTGTCATCCCGGGCTTCCACCCCAGCCCGCAGGCCTATGCGGCCGCCGTGGAGGTCTACGGCGTGATGCAGGAGGAGCTGCGCGGCGTGGGGATCACCTCAGACCAGGACGCCGACGTCTACACCGCACTCGTCAGCGGCCTGGTTTCCCAGCAACTCGCCAATGACCCAGGGGGCCAGCGGTGGCGCCGCCTCATCCCGCGGGTCATCGGCATGTTCGCGGATGACCTCAACCTCCCCACTGGCCACACTCCAAGGAAGGCACCATGAATCCACGGAAATCCGCTCTGCCCCGGCCCCTGGCGCTTCGCCTGGCGGCCACTGAATACGGCCGCTGCGGCGAGGTGTTCCGCTCCCTGCAGCCGGCCCACTGGGCGGCGCAGACGGACTGCCCGGCCTGGGACGTGCGGCAGATGGCCGCCCACATGCTTGGGATGGTTGAGATGGCCGCCTCGATGCGGGAGAACTTCCGCCAGCAGCGCGGGGCCAGCCGGGCGGCCGCTCACACCGGCGCCGTGCATATAGACGCGCTGACCCAGCTGCAGGTCGACGAGCGGGCCGGCTGGACTCCCGAGCGCATCACCGAGCGCTTCCAGGCCCGCGCACCCAAGGCCGTGGCCGGGCGCCGCCGCGCGCCGGCCTTCATCCGCCGTCGCACCATGCCGCAGCTCACCGAGATCAACGGGGCCCAGGAGCCCTGGACGCTCGGCTACCTCATCGACATCATCCTGACGCGTGACCCATGGATGCACCGTGTCGACATCGCCCACGCCACTGGCACGCCATTGCGCCTGACCGCGGACCACGACGGGGTCATCGTCGCGGACGTCGTAGCCGAGTGGGCCGACCGTCATGGCAAGGAGTTCGTGCTGACGCTGACCGGTCCGGCCGGCGGGACCTGGAAGATTGGCGCCAACGGGCCCAGCCTGACCCTGGACGCCATTGACTTCTGCCGCGCCCTGTCCAGGCGCCCGGCCAGCACCGGCCTCGACGAGCTGATGAACACGGAGATCCCCTACTAACGAAGCGCCAGGGCGGCCGGCAACCTGGGCTCGATGACCACCCGAACCCAGGTGTCCTGGCCCTTGGGGATGACTACGGTGCCCGGGCCGCGACGTAGGCCCGGGCATCAGCGACGCTCCACCAGCTCCCGCTGGACGCGGTCAGCGTGACGCGGACGTAGCGCACGGGGCCGCCGTCCAGGCTGATGGTCGTGAGCTGGCCCGATCCGGCCCCGGCCGCGACCGGGGCGCTCCAGGCGGTGCCATCCTGGCTCACGGTCACCGAGTAGCCGGCCGGGTAGTCCCCGGTGCTCGCGCCGGTGTCCAGGACGAGCCGGGCGAGCCGCTCCGGCCGGCCGAGGTCTACCTGCAGATACTGACCGGGGGCCTGCGCCGCGCCGGTGGTGTAGCGGGTCGAGGCGTCGTCGTCGACCGCCTGGCTGGCGACATCGCCGGTGCAGCAGGGATCGGCTGGGCCCGCCGGGACCGCCGTCGCCTGCCAGCCGGACGGGTCGAGCGCCCGCAGCCTCGCGGCAGGCCCGGGCGGCACGGCCCAGCCAAAGGTGGCGAGGGAGCCGCCGGGCAGTGTGTAGTCGAAGCTCTGCCCGTTCTCGCTGACCGAGAAGCTCCGCGGGCTGTCGTTCTCGTTGTGCGCGACCAGGACCGTGGACCCGTCGGGGTTGACGAAGGTGACGTCCATGATCTCGCCGTTCCACCCCGTGGTGCCGAACGAGGTGCTGGCGATCCGTACCGCGCCGGGCCGGACGAACCGGCTGAGGTGCCCCAGGGCGTAGTACTCGGCACTGGGCGTCACGGTGTCGCCGGGGCCGGCCGTGAGGATGCCGGTGCAGGTACTGCACCCGCCGGTGTGGGGGCCGCCGCTGGGGTCGAGGGCGACGTTCCAGTTGACGACCGTCTGGGACCAGTTCCGGGTGGAGCCGATCTCGAGGTTGCGGGCGTGCCACTTGAGCGTGTCCGAGAACGTATTCGCCGGATCGGCCGACTGGCTTCCCGAGCACTCGGTCTGGTAGATGCCGACGCCCGGGAACTGCTGGTGCAGCGCGGTCATGGCGCTGGGGTCGCCGTAGTAGCAGTGGTAGGAGACGCCGGAGACCCATCTGGCCGCCGGGGAGGAGAGCACTTCCTGGGGGTAATGGTTGATGTCGGAGGTCTCGTCCGGCGGGGTCGACGCGATGTCGTTGGGGTGCTCGGACCAGTTGTGGTCGTAGGCGAGGATCTTGGTGCGGAGCCCGGCGGCGCGCAGCATCGGGCCCAGGTCCTCGATGACCTTCTCTTCCTGGATGGCCGGCAGGTCCGTGCCGGGGTACCCGGCCGGGGTCCGGTTCTGCGGCTCGTTCTGCACGGTGATGGCGCCGACGTTCACGCCCTGGGCGCGGTAGGCCTCCACGAACTTCAGGAGATACAAGGCGTAGGAGAAGTAAATCCTCGGGTCATCGATCAGCCGGCCCCCGATGAGCGAGTCGGTGGTCTTCATCCAGGCCGGGGGACTCCAGGGGGTGGCCATGATGGTGAGCTTGGGATTAATTCGCTCTGCCTCGCGCAGCAAGGGCAGGATCTGCGCCGCGTCGTGGGCGATGGAGAAGTGGCTCTGGGCGTAATCGGTCCGGCCGGGCGGCAGGTCGTCATAGGTATAGGCCGGCGTCGCGGTGAAGTCAGACGCGCCGATCGGCTGGCGGAGGAAGTCCAGCCCGTCGCCCGTCACCGGGTCGAACAGCAGATGCATCGCGGCCTGCCGCGCGGCCGGCGACAGCGTGTACAGCACCGCCGCCGACGAGTCCGTCATCGAGCCGCCGAAGCCAGTCATCGCCTGGAAGCTGCGCGTGGGATCGACCGTCACGGTCAGGTTCGCCGGAGGGCTCGGGCTGAACCTCACCGGGGCCTGCGCGGCCAGCTTCTGCTGGCCATCGGCCGTGGTGATCCAGACCTGCACCGGCGGGGACGACGCATTCCCGCCGCCCGCGACCCGCGCCTGCGCGGGCGATCCTCCGCCGGCGCCCAGCAGCAGGGCCGCCGCGCTGGCCGCGGCCAGGCCGGCGCCCAGCGAATGCCTTCTCCAGGTCATCATGGTGCTCCTGTGTGGTCGGCGCTGCGTCGTCAGCGTGGTGTGATCGGCGCTGTCGGGTCAGCTCTGCGCGGTGAGGGTGAAGTTCTGGTTGCTGCCACCCGTGCACGTCCACTGCTGCAGGGAGGCACCGTCGCCGGTAGAAACGTTGGTGACGTCGAGACATTCGCTGCTGTTATTGCGCGGGGTGAAGCTGTAAGAGCCGTCGGCGTGCTGGACCGGCCGCCACTGCTGGTTGGTGCCGCCGCCGTAGGTCCACAGCTGGACCGGCACGCCATTGCCCGTGGCGCCGGCCCCGCCGGTGACGTCCCAGCCCAGTGTGGGCGCGTTGCGGGTGACGACCTTGTCGTAGCCGCTGTCCGTGGGCTGGAACTGCCATTCCTGGTTGGGGTTACCGCTGGCGCAGGTCCACTGCTGGACGGTGGTGCCGTTGGCGGTGCCCCCGTTGGCGGCGTCGACGCACTTGCCGCTGTTGGCGTTGACGACCTGATACCACGTGCTGCTGCTGATCCCGGTGCTGCCCCCGCCGCCGGTGGCCGATCCGGGGGTCCAGGTGAACGTGGCCACCGCCTTGGCAGGCAGGCTGTAGGTGAAGTACTGGCCGTTCTCGTCGACGTTGAAGGTGTGGGCGCTGGAGGTGTCGGCGTTCAGGACGATCAGCGCGTCCGAGCCGTCGGGGTTCTGGAACGCGACATCCTCGATGTTGCCTGACCCGAACGTATTGGAGTCGATGCGCACCGCGCCCGGCTTCACGAACTTGCTGGCCTGGCCGAGGACGTAGTACTCGGCGTTGTAGGCCGCGGTGCCGGCCGTGTTGTTCACCGTCACCACCCCGGTGCAGGTCGTGCAGTTCATGCTCGGGCCGCCGCTGGGGTCGAGCGCCATGTTCCAGGTGACGACGGACCTGGCCCAGTTGCGGGTCGCGCCGATGATCAGGTGCTCGGTCTGCCAGTCCAGTGAGTCGGAGAACGTGCTGGCCGGGTTGGCGGACTGAGTGCCCGAGCACTCGGTGAAGTAGGTGTCCTTCGCGGGATACGCATTGTGCACGGTGGTCTGGGCGCTGGGATCGCCCGCGTAGCAGTGCCAGGCGATGCCCGCGGTGTACGGGGCGGCGGCTGAGTCGCCGAGGATCGTCGACGGGTAGGCGGTGTCGTTCCAGTTGTGGTCGTAGCCCAGGATCTTCGTGCTGAGGCCAGCGGTGGTGATCGCCGGGCCGAGGTAGTTGGCGATGAACGAGGCCTCGCCGGCAGCGGACATCGTGGACCCCGGATAATTTGAGGGAGAGTACTCAGGCTCGTTCTGCGGCGTGATCAGCGAGACCGGGACACCGGCGCTCTGGTAGGCCTGCAGGAACTTCACCAGGTAGTTCGCGTACGCCTGGTAGTCGGCGCTGAGCAGCGAGCCGCCGATCATGGAGCCGCTGCTCTTCATCCAGCCCGGCGGGCTCCATGGCGTGGCCATGATCGTGGTGGCCGGGTTTAGCTGCCGGGCCTGCTGCAGGATCGGCAGTATGTAGGCGGTGTCGTGGGAGATCGAGAAGTTCGCCAGCGACGGATCCGTCTGCCCGGCCGGCCGGTCGTCGTAGCTGTACAGCGAGCGGGAGAAGTCGGACGCGCCGATCGGCTGGCGCAGGAAATCCAGCCCGATGCCCTGGCTCGGGTCGAACAGCTTCGTCATGATCGAGTTGCGGAGCGGTGAGTTCGCGACCAGCCATGCTGAGGAGTCGGTGAACGAGGCGCCGAAGCCCGTCATGGTCTGGTACGCCGCGGCCGGGCTGACGGTGATCGTCTGGCTCGCGGAGCCGCTGCCGGCCGCGAACGCCGCCCCGGCCTGGGGAGCCAGCAGCTGACCCTGGTCCGCGGTGGTCTCCCACACCGAAACGGCTGCCCCGGACGCGGCGCGGGCCGGGCCGGCGCTGACGGCTGCGACGCCCGTCGCGGTGAGCGCGGCCGTGCCCAGTAAGCCCACCATGATCCTGATGCGAGACATGACGCTCCTCGGCGGTCCGAGTGTGTAACAAATGAAACATAACTGGAACGTTCCCGATACGCAGATGGAACCAGCCTGGAACACGGCTGTCAATGGACTGTCCGCCAATCAGCATCACCAAGGCACCTGGCTATGCTTTGGTCATGAAACAGGGGCATGTAACAGCGTGAGAAGCCCGGCCGGCCGCCGCGCGACGGTCCGGGACATCGCTGCGGAGACGGGGGTGTCAATCGCCACCGTCTCCCGGGTGCTCAACGACCAGGAGCACGTGGCGCCGCAGACCCGCGACCTCGTCCGGCAGGCCGTGCAGCGCCTCGGCGATCAGGCGCCCGGCCCGCGAGCGGCCCCGTCCCGCGTCGCCACCGGCGCCGTGTACCTGCGCTGCCCGTATCTCCTCACCGACTACTTCGGCCTGATCGTGTCGTCCATCGCCGAGACGCTGGAGCTGCACGGCCGGCAGCTGGTGCTCAATGCGGGGGAAGCCGCCCAGGAGGAGACGGTCCTGCCGTCGCTCGCCGCCCGGCCCGGCATCAGCGGTGCCATCATCGTGCTCCCCCCGGAGCCCAGCGAGGAGCTGGTGGCGCTTCGGGCGCGCGGGTTCCCGTTCGTCGTGGTGGACCCGCGCACCCCGATGCCGCGGGACATCGTGGCCGTGTCCGCGGCGCACTTCGCCGGCTCGCGCAGTATCAGCAGCCACGTCGTCGGCCTCGGGCACCGGCGCATCGGCATGATCGCCGGGCCGCCCAACTGGCTCGCCAGCAACGCCCGCCTCGCCGGCCACGCCTCAGCCCTCGCCGACGTCGGGGTCCTGCCCGATCCCGCCCTGGTCCGCACCGGTGAGCCGACGGCCCAGTACGGCTACCGGGCCGCCGGGGAGCTGCTCGACCTGCCGCGGCGGCCCACGGCGCTGATCGGCTTCAACGACAAGGCCGCGGTCGGCGCGATCGCCGCGGCGACCGAGCGTGGCCTGCGCATCCCCGAGGACCTGTCCGTCGCCGGCTTCGACGACATCGACCTGGCCCAGGCCACCCGCCCGATGCTCACCACGGTGC
>JAOPYP010000707.1 GCA_025964635.1 Actinomycetes bacterium
CTTCTCCGTGGTCTTCTGGCGCACCCTGCTCATGATCGTGGTGATGGTCGTGGCGATCGCGTTCCTCGTCCTGCTGGCCTCAGGTGCCGTCCTGATCCTGCAGAACATGCATTACTTGCACGGATAGTGAAGCCTGCCGGCCGGCACTCGTCGCCGAGAGCCGGCCGGCAGGAACCGTGCTAGCCGTGAGCCGGGGCGGTGACGCCCTCCCCGGTGGAGTAGGGGATAAAGCTGCCGTGATGGGGATCAGGGTCGAGGGGCTTACCGAGCGCGGGGAAAGCCCGCTGCGGGCAGGTGGTCCGGTCGCACACCTTGCACCCCGGGCCGATGGGGACCAGCGCGGACGGGCTGCCCAGGTCGAGTCCGTGGGAGTACACGAGCCGGTGCGCATGCCGCAGGTCGCAGCCCAGGCCGATCGCGAACGTCTTGCCGAGCGTGCCGTAGCCGCCGTAGCGCCGGGCCACGGTCCGGGCCACCCACAGGTAGCTGCGGCCGTCGGGCATCTGGGCCAGCTGGGTCTGGATCTCACCGGGGTGCACGAAGGCCTCGTAAACGTTCCACAGCGGGCAGGAGCCACCGACCCGGGAGAAGTGGAAACTGGTGGCCGACTGGCGCTTGGAGATGTTGCCCGCCCGGTCGACCCGCACGAAGATGAACGGCACACCGCGGGCGCCGGGACGCTGCAGCGTGCTGAGGCGGTGGGCGACGGTCTCGTACCCCACGTCGAACCGGCGCTGCAGCAGCGCGATGTCGTAGCCCACCGTCTCCGCGGCATCCAGGAACGGCCGGTAGGGCAGGACCAGGGCGCCCGCGAAGTAACTGGCCAGGCCGATCCGGCAGAGCATGCGGGCATCGTCGCCGGACAGGCCGGCCTCGGTGACGATCTGGTCGATCTCGGCGGACAGCTCCACTGAGGCCAGGTGGGTGGCCAGCTGGAACGCGCGCTGGCCCGAGTTGAGCAGGGGGGACAGGGCCAGCACCCGGGCGTCGGGGTCGTAGCGCCGCTTCACCCCCTGGTCACGGTCGGGCAGGTCGGCCACCCGGAGCCCGTGCCGCCGGGCCAGCCGCTCGGTGATCGCGGCCCCGGTGTTGCCCACCCGGAGGTCGGCCTGCTCGAAGATCCGCTCAGCCGCGAGGTCGAGCGCCGGGAAGTAGTTCCGCCGGGCGTAGAACAGCTCCTGCACTTCCTCCTGGGCCATGGGCGGCGGCACCGACATCGACCCCGGCTCGCCCGCGTCGATGCGGGTCATGATGGTCTCGTTGACGTCGCGGCCGTGCCGGTAGCGGCGGTGCAGCTCGATAACGTACCGGCCGACCGCCGGCATGGCCGCCGCCAGCTCGCGGATCTCCGCCATCGAGATCTGCTCGCCGACCGAGGGATCGGTGAGCACATCACGGAGCTGGGCCACGAGGCGGTCGGCGTCCTCGGCCGAGAACTGCTGCAGGTCCGCGTCGTACACGCTGGCCAGCTTGAGCAGGACGGAGGCCGTCATCGGGCGCTGGCTGGACTCGAGCTGGTTCACGTAGCTGGGAGAGATGCCCAGCGCGCTGGCCAGGGCGGCCTGGGTAAGACCGCGTTCCTCACGGAAACGGCGGAGCCGCACGCCGACCCGGGCTCTCGTGACCACCATCACACCCTGTCTGGTGATGTTCGCGCGCTTCTCGATCATCGTTCACCGGCCCGCAACTTCCAAACTCCCCGCGAATAGCCGCGCAGGTCCGCGGGCCTCGGCTCAGCGAATCGGTCTAGACCACCGCTTGCTGCCTTCACAAGTGTTACAGAATCGCGGGCTGAGCGCCACAAACCTCCACACATGCAGGTCTACCACTCCGCCGGGCTTTGAGTGCATCTTGTTAAGGTGGATTCTGGTTTCTTTTTGAGACCCCGCATAGACGAGTTGCGGGTAGTGGCCGGTGACTGGGAGGACATCCTGTGAGCGACGCTATTCCGGGCCTGCAGCAGCCGCCGACGGCACACAGCGGACTGGTGGACTGGGTAACGGACATCGCAGCCCTGACCCAGCCCGCCCGCGTCCAGTGGTGCGACGGCTCCCAGGGAGAATGGGATCAGCTCACCAGCCTGCTGGTGGAGCAGGGCACCCTCCTGCCGCTCAACCCGGACCTGCGCCCGGGCAGCTTCCTGGCCCGTTCCGACCCGTCGGATGTCGCCCGGGTCGAAGACCGGACGTTCATCTGCTCGGAGAAGGAAGAGGACGCCGGACCGACCAACAACTGGATCGCCCCGGCCAGGATGCGCGCGACGTTCGCGGACCTCTTCGCCGGCAGCATGGCCGGCCGGACCATGTACGTCGTCCCATTCTGCATGGGCCCGCTCGGCTCGCCGATCTCCCAGCTCGGCGTGGAGATCACCGACTCGCCGTACGTGGCGGCCTCGATGCGGGTCATGACCCGGATGGGTGCCCGGGTCCTGGACGAACTGGGCACGGACGGGTTCTTCGTCCGCGCGGTTCACTCCGTGGGCGCCCCGCTTCAGCCGGGCCAGGCGGACGTGCCGTGGCCGTGCAATAAGACCAAGTACATCTCTCACTTCCCCGAGACCCGGGAGATCTGGTCCTACGGGTCCGGGTACGGCGGCAATGCGCTGCTGGGCAAGAAGTGCTACGCGCTGCGGATCGCCTCGGCCATGGCCCGCGACGAGGGCTGGCTGGCCGAGCACATGCTCATCCTCAAGGTGACCCCGCCGGAAGGCGAGGCGAAGTACCTGGCGGCGGCCTTCCCGTCCGCGTGCGGCAAGACCAACCTGGCCATGCTGCAGCCCACGGTCCCGGGCTGGCGGGTGGAGACCATCGGCGACGACATCGCCTGGATGCGGTTCGGCCAGGACGGCCGGCTGTACGCGATCAACCCGGAGGCCGGCTTCTTCGGCGTCGCCCCGGGCACCAGCGCGGTCACCAACCCGAACGCGCTCGAGATGCTGACCCGCAACACGGTCTTCACCAACGTCGCGCTCACCGACGACGGTAACGTCTGGTGGGAGGGCCTGACCGACGAGCCGCCGGCGCACCTGAGCGACTGGCAGGGCCGCGACTGGACGCCGGCCTCCGGCCGCCCGGCCGCCCATCCCAACTCCCGGTTCACCGTGGACGCGGCCCAGTGCCCGTCGATCGCGCCGGAATGGGACGACCCCGCCGGGGTGCCGATCTCGGCCATCCTGTTCGGCGGCCGCCGCGCTACCGCGGTGCCGCTGGTCACCGAGGCCTTCTCCTGGCAGCACGGGGTGTTCATCGGAGCCACGATCGCCTCCGAGAAGACCGCCGCGGCCGAGGGCACCGTCGGCGAACTGCGCCACGACCCGTTCGCGATGCTGCCGTTCTGCGGCTACAACATGGGCGACTACTTCGGCCACTGGCTGAAGATCGGCGGCCTGGCCGACCCGGAGAAGCTGCCCCGGATCTACGCGGTGAACTGGTTCAGGAAGAACGCCGACGGCAAGTTCGCCTGGCCCGGCTTCGGGGAGAACAGCCGCGTCCTGAAGTGGATCACGGAGCGGCTGAACGGGGCGGCCGGGGCGCAGGCCACCCCGATCGGCAACCTGCCCGCCGGGGGTGCCCTGGACACCGGCGGCCTGACCGTCAGCGACGCCGACCTGGCGCTGCTGCTGTCGGTGGACACCGGCACCTGGCAGGACGAGGCCGACCACACCCGGGAGTACTTCACCACGTTCGGCAGTCACCTGCCGGAAGCGCTGTGGGACGAGCACGAGGCGCTGCTGGAGCGGCTGAAGACGGCTGAGGGCTGATCTCAGGGCTGGCCTTTCCGCGGGGGGCCGGCCGCCCGGATGACCCGGGTGGCCGCCTCGCGCTGATGTGCTCGGCGCGGTGGAACGCGAGCCACGCCACCGCCAGCGCGGCGGCGAACACGGGCAGCCAGGCGAGCCGCTCGGCGACCCACCAGGCCCCGGACGGTTCCGTGAGCAGGCCAGGGACCCGTCCGATCAGCGACCCGGTCATGGTCACGGCCAGGAACGCCGACTGGTGCCACAGGAACAGGGTCATGGCCGACAGGTTGGCCAGGGCGACCGGAGCCCAGGCCAGCGGGCGGCGCATCAGCCGGGCGAGCGCGGGCCGCAGCAGCAGCGCCAGGCCCACCTGGGCCACGCCGAAGGTGACCGCGGCCAGCGTGGGCGGGTTCAGGTTCGAGATCCGGGCGCCGTTCACCCCCACCATGCTGGCCGGGTACCCGGCCCAGGTGATCAGCGCCGCGGTGGCGCCCGCGCCCGCGGCCAGCATGACGGCGGGCACCTTCCAGCCGCGGAACGCCCCGCGCGCCCACGCGATGCCGAGCAGGTAGGGGACCAGCCAGCCGGCCCCGACGTTGACCCAGCCGAGCCAGGCCGGACCGCCGAGGCCGAAACGGGCCGCGTCCACCCCGGCTACCACCGCGGCCGGGGCGAGCGCGGCCGCGGCGCCGGACCGGCGCACCAGCGCCACCGCCAGGGGGGTCAGCGCGGTCAGGCCGGCGAACACGCCCAGGAACCACAGCGGGCTGAGCACCAGCATGACCATGGCGTGAATGGTCGCCGCCCGGGCCCCGGCCAGAATCATCGCGATGGTGAGCGGAACCCAGACGGCCGCGAGCACCAGCACCGGGCGGCTCAGGCGGCCCAGCCGCCGGCGAAGCCAGACGGCGTAGCCTCCGCCGCGCGAGGCCAGGCGGGCCGGAGGCGTGGTCCCGCCGGGCCGGCGCTCTGCTGACCCGGGGGGTCGCCCCCCCGGGTCAGCACCGCTCCTGGCGGCTGCGTATCCGCCGACGAAGAAGAAGACCGCCAGGGTCTGGAAGATCCAGGACACGGGGGCCAGGGCCGGCAGCGCGGCCAGTGGGCTGGTGTCGTGCAGCCCCTCACCGGCCGGCGAGCGGGTCAGGACCAGGGCGGTGACCAGCCAGTGGCCCAGGATCACGCCCGCGATGGCCAGGGCCCGCAGCGCGTCGACGGTCCGGTCGCGCCCGGCCGGCGTGGCCGCGTCGACCCGCGCCGCTAGTGCCCGGACGGACCGGACTGGGTGTGCCCTCATCGGGTGACCTTTCCGGGCTCGCCCAGCGCGATGTAGGCCAGGTTGCGCAGGGACACGCTGCGGGGCTGCAGATAGCTGCTATGACCGTTGCCGCCGCAGCCGAACCGGCGGGCGCCGAACGACGGCGACATGGGATCCGCCCCGAACCCCACCCCCAGCAGGCGGTCGTGGGGCACGTCCCGGATCCAGTCGCCCGCTTCCCGGCCGGCCCAGACGCGGGCCGGCGTGTGCAGCGACGCCGCCGTGGCCGCGTCCATGCCCGGGCTGCCGTACACCGCAATGTCGGTGACGGGCAGGTAGGGCGCGGCCAGCCCGCACACCACCGACCCGTAGCTGTGGCACAGCAGCGCGACCTGGTCGCCGTGCCCGGCCAGGCCGGTGACCAGGGGACGCAGGGCCTGAGCCCCCTGCCCGGCGTTCCCGGACGTGAGGACGGCCAGGCTGAGCAGGCTGGGGGTGCGGTAGCCCAGCCAGGCGATGACGGCCAGGCGGGCGCCGGGATCCAGCCGGCGGGCCTGCGCGGCCAGCTCCCGGGCGCCTCCGGCCGGCGACGCCGGGCCGCGGGAGGCGAACGTCGCCAGCGAGGTGTCCGACCCGGGGACGAGGATCACGACCCGCCGGGCGGTGGCCAGGTCGCCGAGCACCTCGACCACCTCCCCCTGGCCACGGGTGCTGAAGGCCAGGAGGTGCTCATGGCCGAGGGGGGCGAGCGCACCGGCCAGTCCCGCGTCGCCCGACCGGGCGGCGGCCCTGGCCGCCCGGGCCACGGCCCGGGCGCTGGCCGCGTAGCGCGCGGACAGCCCCTGCGGGGTGAGGGCAGGCAGTGACACCGGCGGATCAGCCGGAGAGGCCGGGCTGACCGCGGCCGTCAGCGTGACCCCGACGGCGGCGGCCGCGGCGGCGATGGCACTCACGCGGCGCAGTCTCATGATGTGTCCTTCCTGGTCCAGAGGGGTGCTGGCCAGAAAGCTACGGACGGCCCCGGGTAGCCGGCATCACGCTGCGGGACCCATCGCGGGCCTGCCCCTGAGGTACCGGCGGCCACCCCCGGCGGGCCATCCGCCGGGGCCGGCCCCCTACCTGAGTAGGGCCTGGCAGATCCCCCGCACGGGTCACGAAAAGCCGGGCCCGCCGCACTTACGCTGAGGTCATGAATCCTGGGGTCCCGGGCCGGATCGCGTCCCTGGTCGCGGCCGGCGTCACCGATCCCCCCTCACCGCATCCGGCGTGGCTCCAGCGGTTCCAGCGCGGGCCGGTCGACGTGGTGGTCCTGGCTGACGCGGTGCTCGCGATCATCCTGTTCGGGACCACGGACTCGTGGCTGGAGACGCACAACGCCACGCACCATGGCGCATTCAGCACGGCGATGCTGCTCTTCTTCGCGTTCCTGGTCAGCGCGCCGCTCCTGCTGCGGACCCGGTTCCCGGCCGTGGCCTGGGGAGCGTCGGCGGCGGGGCTGGCCTGGGCGTCAGTCGCCATCGGGCCGCGCTCCTTCTCCTCCGCCGTGTACGTGCCTGCGGGCCTGCTGGTGTACGCCCTGTGCCTGTACTCCGTCGCGGTGCGGGGCAGGCCCTGGTTCGTGGCCACCGTGTCGGTGGTCACCGTGCTGGGCGCCATCGTCATCGACGCGCGGACCAGCGCGGGTGCGCTGCTCATGGCCATTCCCCTGCTCGGCGGGGCGATCGTCCGGGCCCGGCGGAGCGGCCGCGCCGAGCTCGTGCAGCAGGCGCGGCGCCTCCAGGGCGAGCGGGCGCTGCTCGAGGAGCGCCAGCGCATCGCGCGCGAACTGCATGACATCGTGGCCCACCACATGTCGGTGATCGCCATCCAGGCTGAGGCCGCACCGCGCAAGATCGCCGATCCGCCGCCGGAGCTCATGGAGAGCTTCGCCGACATCCGGGCCAGCGCGCTGAGCGGGCTCGGCGAACTGCGCCGCCTCCTCGGCGTGCTGCGCAGCGACAGCACCGACACCGCCCCGCAACCCGGCCTGGGCGAGCTGGCCGGGTTGCTGGAATCGGCCCGCAGCGGGGGCGTGCGGGTGAGTTCCGCCGTCAGCGGCCCGCCCCGGTCCCTGCCGCAGGGCGTGGATCTGTCCGCCTACCGGATCCTGCAGGAGGCGCTGAGCAACGCCATGCGGCATGCGCCCGGCTCGGCCGTGCGGGTGGAACTCGCCTACGCGCCGAGCTCCCTGGTCATCAAGGTGCGTAACGACGCGGGCCCGGCCGGCGCGGGCACCGCGGGGGGACGATCCCTCCCAGGCCCGCCGGCGCCCCGGAACGGCCCGCGCCCCGGTGACCCGGCCGGCACCGGGGCCGGGACCAGTCACGGCATCATCGGCATGCGCGAGCGGACCGCGATGCTGGGCGGTCACCTGGACGCCGTTCCCACCGAGGACGGCGGCTTCCTGGTCACCGCCGTCCTGCCCGACATCAAGGACCCCCGGGAGGGCCGGCCGTGACCGTCCGTGTCGTGATCGCCGATGACCAGGGCATGGTCCGGTCCGGCTTCACCACCCTGCTGAACAGCGAGCCTGACATCGAGGTCGTCGGCGAGGCCGTGAACGGTCAGGAAGCGGTCATCCGCGCCGGGGAGCTGCGGCCGGACGTGATCCTGATGGATGTCCGCATGCCGGTGCTGGACGGCCTGCAGGCGACCCGGCAGATCACCGCCCGCGGGACCACCCCGAAGGTCCTGGTGCTGACCACCTTCGACCTGGACGACTACGTCTACCAGGCGCTGCGCTGGGGAGCGAGCGGCTTCCTGCTGAAGGACGCGTCGGCCCGGGAGCTCGCCGACGCGGTCCGGGTCGTCGCGGCCGGTGACGCGCTGCTGTCTCCCGCGGTGACCCGGCGCCTCATCGCCGAATTCGCCCGGATGGGCGCGCCCCGCGGGCCCGACCGCAAGAAGCTGCGCGAGCTCACCGAGCGGGAATCGGAGGTGCTGGCCCTGGTCGCCCGGGGCCTGTCCAACGCGGAGATCGCGGGTCACCTGATCGTTGCGGAGCAGACGGTGAAAACGCACGTCAGCCGCATCCTGATGAAGTTGGGCCTGCGGGACCGCACCCAGGCCGTGGTCCTGGCCTACGAGACCGGCCTGGTCCGCCCGGGCGGCTGAGCAGCCACTGGTCCCGGCCGGGACGGGACGCCGTCTTCGCCGCCGCCGTCGGCGCCGGGCTCATCGCGTACAACAACCTGGCCGGCCGACAGCGCTGGCATGAGACGTGGTACCCGGCCGCCAACCTGGCCGCCACCGGCAGCGCGCTGGCGGCCGCCGCGGCCAGCGGCCTGACCGCCACGGACCTGGGCTTGCGGCGCGACCGGCTGGCTGGGGGCGTGCGGTCCGGCGGGCCGCCGGCCCTGGCCATGACCGCGGGCTGGCTGATCCTGGCCGCGGTCCCCGCCATCCGCCCGGTGCTCGCGGACCAGCGGATCGCCGGGCTGACCAGACGCGGCGTGGCCTACCAGGCCATGGTCCGTATCCCGGCCGGCACCGTGCTGTGGGAGGAGACCGCGTTCCGCGGGGTGCTCCAGGCCTCGCTGCGCCGGGTCATGCCCAGGCCGGCCGCGATCGTGCTGACCAGCGCCGTGTTCGGCCTCTGGCACATCCGGCCCACCGCCGATGCCCTGCGGATCAACCAGGTGGCGGGCAGCCGCCGGGCGGCGCTGGGCTCGGTCGCCGCGGCCGTGGCCGCGACG
>JAOPYP010000715.1 GCA_025964635.1 Actinomycetes bacterium
CCGCGCGTTCCATCGCCAGCGCCGCCGCGGCCGCACCGCCGCGGTGCTGCGCCTGGCTAGCGGTGGCCTCCAGCAGCGAAGCCACGTGCTCGTCCGGTTGCAGGGCCGCGGCGGCCAGGTGCCAGGCTCGGCGGTCCGGCTGGTCGTGCAGGGCCTCGGCGAGCTGGCGGTGCGCTGCGGCCCGCTGCGCGAACGGGGCGGAGTGGTAGATGGCCGAGCGTACGAGGGGATGGGAGAACTGCAGCCCGGTGCTGTTCACCTTGACCAGGCCCAGCTGCTCGGCCGGGGCCAGCGCCCGCGCATCTGGCCCGGCGCCGTGACTAACGGCTACGCGCAGGTCCGGACCGTCGGCCACAGCGGCCAGCAGCAGCGCGGCGCGCGCCTGCTCGGGCAGGACAGCGAACCGGGAGGTGATAACGGCGCTCAGCCGGTCAGTCAGGGGCAGCGGCTCGGCGTCCCACCTCCTGCTAGCGGCGGGATCGTCCGCGATCACGTTGGCCAGCTCGATCAGCGCCATGGGGTTTCCGGCAGCTTGGCCGAGCACCTGCAGCCTTGCCCGCCCCTGGGGAGGCCGAGGCAGCCCGTCCAGCAGGAGGCCGGCGTCTGCCGCCGACAGCGGCTCCAGATGCAGCTCCGGGAAACGCCTGTCAAAGCCGGAAGGCGGAGCCTGGCCGCGGGCGCCCATCAGCAGCACGACCCGCTCGGCCTCCAGGCGGCTGCCGACGAAGGCCAGCGCCTCCAGCGAGCTGCGGTCCAGCCAGTGGGCGTCATCGGCGACCACCAGCACCGGGGACCGTTCGGACAGATCCGACAGCAGCGTCAGGACGGCCACCCCCGTCAGCAACGGCTCGGGAGCAACCGGATCCGCAGCCAGGCCCAGCGCCCCCATCAGGGCCTGAGCCTGCCGGCCGGGCAGGCCAGCGGCACTGGACAGCACCGGCCGCAAGAGCTGATGCAGCCCGGCGAACGCGAACCTGGACTCTGACTCCCGGCCAGTGACAGACAGCACCCGCATGCCCGCCGACCGGGCCCGCCGGGCGGCGTCCGCCAGCAGCATCGTCTTGCCCATCCCCGCGTCACCAGTGACCAGCAGCACCTGGCTGGCCAGCGGGACCTGATCCACCAGTGCGCGCAGCCGGGCCAGGCCGGCGTCGCGGCCGATGATGCGGGCGGGCTGCTGTGCGAGTTCACCGGGGCCTGGCATCAGCCTGTCCTCTCGGGCACTGCGTTTCCTCAACGCCGTCTTCAGGCTAAACCGCGACCATGGCGCAGGCATGCCCGCAGCGCTCAAAGTGCAGTAACGCCACGGATACCGCTAGTGCCTGTCCGGAGCCACAGTGATGACTGGGCCAGGCGTTCCCACGGGGAGCACGGAACAGCGAGGATCGCGATGCCTTTTGTCACTGTCGGGCAGGAGAATTCAGCCGCTGTCCGGATCTACTACGAGGACCACGGATCCGGCTCTCCCGTCGTGCTCGTGCACGGGTACGCGCTGAACGGGCACTCGTGGGAAAAACAGGAAGCCGCCCTGCTGGCCGCCGGACACCGGGTGATCACCTACGACCGGCGCGGCTTCGGCGCCTCAAGCCGGCCAAGCATCGGATACGACTTCGACACGCTCGCCACCGATCTTCATGTCCTGCTCAGCAGGCTCGACCTGCGCGAAGTGGTGCTGGCCGGGTTCGCTATGGGCACCGGCGAAGTGGCCCGCTACCTGTCAGCTCACGGCTCAGGGCGGGTGAGGGCCGCCGCGCTGGTGGCGCCACTGCTGCCCTTCCTGCTCAAGACCGACGACAGCCCAGACGGCATTGACCGGAGCGTTTTCGACGGCCTCACGGCGCGAATCGCAGCTGACCGGCCGGCAGCGATGAAAGACTTCATGGACCGCTCCTATAACATCGATCTCCTCGGCGGCACCCGGGTCAGCGACCAGGCATGGCAGAACAGCTTCTACGTCGCCATCTCCGCATCGGCCCACGCCGCCCTACGCTGCATCACAGCCTGCCAGGAAGACTTCCGGGGCGATCTCGCCACGATCAGCGTCCCAGTCCTGGTTATTCACGGCGACGAGGATCGCGTGCTGCCCTACGAGGCCACCAGCCGCAGGCTTCCCGCGTTGCTGAAGAACGCCCGCTCCACTCTCATCGCGGGCGGGCCGCACGCAATCATCTGGACCCACGCCGACGAGGTCAACCAGGCGTTGCTCGACTTCATCGGCCACCCGGGCCAGGTCGGCAGACGGCACAGCGGACCGGAGAACCCGCCGCAGAACCGGTCGCAGAACGGGCAGGCCAGCTAACGAGCGATGCAGATCCTGCGCTTCGGACTTTGGTATCGATCACTGAGTCCCCAGACGGCGGCAGGCGAATCGGGGTGCAGCAAATACCATGCGACATCGCAGTCGCCGCTCGCGCCGGGATCACGTTCTCGCCGATTTTCTTGACCGCCGCATCGAGTTCAGCCTGACTCCGTCCGTTGATGAAGATGGTCACGCCTGGGCCTTTCTCGGGGAACACCCGCTGGGTGGACCCACACGGCCGTGTAATGGCCGTCCGAACACTGACCACTGGAATTTGTGGTGCGTTTTTGACGCTACGACGATGCGACCGTTCCCGGCGCTCGCGACGTCTATGTTGATCTTCCGGTGGGCGCCATGCTATTCGCGCCCCGCCGAGACCGAGGTCAGGTCCTCGGTGCGGTTCCCGGCGACCGCCGCGCCCGCCGCGTCCAGGGCAGTGAGCTGGGCGGGGATCAGGGTGACCGACAACGAGTCAAGGTTCTCCTCGACGCGTGACGCCCGCCGGGTGCCGGGAATCGGTACCGAGGCCACACCGAGGGCCTCGGCGCGGTACCGCAGCCATGCCAGCGCGACCTGCGCCGGTGCCGCAAGCTGCTCCTCGGCAACCGACCTGACCACATCGACCACCGCGAGGTTGGCTTGCAGCGCGCCGTCGGCGAACCGAGGCATGGTGTGGCGGAAGTCGCTCGGCGACGACAAGTCCGCGGCCGAACGGATGGTTCCGGTCAAGAAGCCGCGGCCCAGCGGGGGGGTACGGCACAAAGCCCACCCCGAGCTCGGCGGCGGTCGGCACCACCTTGCGCTCGACGTCGCGGCTCCAGATCGACCACTCGCTTTGCACGGCCGCGATCGGGTGCACCGCCACGGCGGCGCGCAGTTCGTCGGCGGTCACCTCGGAGAGCCCGATGTGGCGAACCTTGCCTGCGCGCACCAGTTCGGCCATCGCGCCGACGGTTTCCTCGATCGGCACGGTCAGGTCACGCCGGTGCATGTAGTACAGGTCAACGACGTCGGTCTGCAACCGGGCAAGGCTTTCGTCGATGCACTGACGCACGTAGGCAGCGTCGCCGTGGACGGGCCGCCGGCCCGCGGCACGGTCTGCCAGGTTGCTGGCGATGCCGAATTTCGTCGCCAGCGTAACCTCGTCCCGGCGGTCGGCGAGCAGCTTGGCAATGAGTCGCTCGTTGTTGCCGCCGCCGTAGACGTTGGCGGTGTCGATAAAAGTCACGCCGAGGTCCAGGCAGCGATTCAGCGTGGCAAGCGATTCGGAGTCGTCGACGTCACCGTAGCCCGATGCCAGCGCCCCCGCGCCGAATCCTATTGCACTGACCGTTAGGTCGTCGTCAAGCTTCGTGGTGCGACTCGCAGTTGCCATCTGGTGGGCTCCTTAGCGGATTAAGGCGAGGATTGTTAGCTAAGGTGGGTGGCGAAGAAGTTTTCGATCCGGTTCCAAGCGTCTTTGGCCGACTCGGGCTCTGGACCGATGCCGGCGACCCGCAGCAAGGGACGTAGTGCCCGGGGGCCGGCTTCGGTGTCGTTGAGGAAGGCGTGGCTGGCCGCGGGGTATTCCTTGACGTCGTGGGTTACTCCTGCCTTTTCGAGTGCTGCGTCGAGCCGGCTGGCGGCACCTCGAAGCGACCGGTCGCGGCCACCGTAGCTGGCCACGATCGGGCAGGCAGCGGCCAGCGTTTCGTCGAGGTTGCGGGGAAGCTGACCGTAGTTGACGGCGGCGGCGTCGTAACCATCGCTGGCGCTGAGCAGGGCGAAGCCACCGCCCATGCAGAATCCGATGACGCCGATCTTGCCCGTGCAGTCGCGAGAACCAGCCAGGTAATCCCGGGCGGCGCAGATGTCGGCGAAAGCGCGGCCGTGCCCGCGGATCATGGTGGTCATCGTGGTGACCAGGCATCGTGCGGTGCTACCCGCGCTGAACAGGTCGACGGCCAGGGTGAGGTAGCCAAGACCGGCGAGCCGGTCGGCGTGACGGCGCATCACATCGTCGAGGCCGAAGATCTCGTGGATCATCACCACGGCGGGCCACGGACCGATGCCCGTTGGGCTGGCCAGGTAGCCGCGAAGCGGTCGGGAGCCGTCGAGCTCGGCGGCTAGGTCGGACAGGTCGATGTCGGTCATGGTTGGGCCTCCTGCGGTTGTGTGGCGGGCACTGTGTAGGGGCCGACTGCCATGTGCTGCCTCCCAATGGGGGCCATGTACACCGAGCGTTCGATGCTGCCGCCGCCTCGGGCGGCCATCTTCGGCGCCAGCGCGCCGACCAGGAAATACGGCCGTTCGCTGCTGTCCGTCGAGATCGGTGCTTGTCACGCCGTGAGCGGGTGAGCCGGTCTAGGTCGCAGTCGGCACGGCTTCGGCCGCCGTCTTGATGAGCTGGGCCACCTCGCCGGGATGCGAGACCATCGCGACATGGCTGGAGGGGATCTCGACGGTGGTGGCGCCCATGCGGCTGGCGAACATGCGCTCGGCATCGGGCGGGAGCGCCTCGTCGTCGGCGGCGACCAGGTACCAGGACGGCAGCGTCTTCCAGGCCGGTACGCCCATCACCTCGGCCAAGGCGGAGGTGGCCAGCGGCTGCTGTACGGCGTACATCACCCTTGCCCTGACCGGGTCGACGTCGGCGGCAAAGTGGCTGACGAAGTCGTCCTCGGACAGCCAGGCGAGGCCCTGCGGGTCGGTGAACAGGTGCGCCAGCGCCGGCGGCGGCGGTCCCTGGGACAGCAGCACGCCAAGTGATTCGCCCTGATCAAGGCCGAACGCAGCGATGTAGACCAGGCCGGCGACGGTCGGTGCGTCCAGGCCCAGGGCGGTCATGACCGGGCCGCCGTAGGAGTGCCCGGCGTCGATCTCGGGGCCGTCGTGGAACTCCAGCCCCTGGCGTAGCCGGGCGACGTCGTCGGCCAACGAGGTCAGCGGGAACTGGGGTGCGGTGACGTGGTAGCCGTCGGCCTGCAGGCGCTCGATGACGCCGCTCCAGCTGGAGCCGTCGGCCCCTGCGCCATGGACGAGCACGATGTTCGGTCGAGCATTCATCTCGGTGCTCCCTTCGCGGTCGGGTCTTATTGCCATCCTGCGAAGCGAAGCCCTGGGCGCGGTATACGTAATGCCACTGCACTTTGCGGATGCCTGTTGGGCGTGATGGGACACGTCAACATCACCGATATGTGCTGCGTGTTGCGCAAATCAGACGTAAGTATTCGCGCTCAGGTCCTGACCAGATGAGGCGCGGCGGACCGCTAGAAGCAACCCGCGGTCGTCGGCCAGTTCACCGCCATCATCATCACCGAAGCCGGCGACGGCACGCTTTTACCACGTTGATGCCCAGCCGGCAGGGGCGGCGGGGATCCTCGGCATGCCGGCTCCTCGCTCAGGCCTGTGGCCGTGGGACGACTGCATTTCAAGCCATCGCTGGCGAGTCGCAGCGCTGACGCTCGGCCGATGCCGGAGGCGAGCCCCATTCATCCGCCCGTCTCATGCCCAGCTCCGGCACCGGTACTCCCTGCGCTCACGCCCGCTGCGTTGACCGGTCCGTCTGCCCACGGGAAGACGGTGGGCCTGCGCGGTCACATGTCAGGAGACGCCGTTGTCTGGCTCGCGCTTCTGCACGAGCAGAGGCTGGGCGACCTCGCCGATGAGCCCGTCCAGGTCGGACAGGTCGGCGCGGGCGAGTCCGACGCCGTCCTCAGCGAGGTAGGTGCGGCATGCCAGGTGCACCCATTCCTCGGCCGGCGGGCGCAGCAGGGTCGCCGTCATGGTAGGCGGAATCGAGAACCATTGCGTCAGCGGCAATGACAAGGACAGGCCATTCGCGGAGTCGGCCAGGATCAGCGCCCGATCCTGGCCGGTCAGTGCCACGCCAGCAACCAGCGGCAGGCGGACCCTCGCCCATACATCCGCCGCACCAAGGCTGTCGAAGCCTCCGCGAGTGAACCGCCACTCGATCGAACGTCCGTAACCCCAGTCGTCCAGGCCCGGATAGAAAGGCTGGGTTGCCAGCCTCGCCGGCAGCGGTGGCGGCGGGGTGTGCTCTTCGCCCGTTGTCGGGGGGTGGTCGCCGGTAGCGATGTGCCACGTCCTCGCCGTGACAGCAACCCGCCCGTCAACAATCATGCGGGCCTCAGTCAGATGTACGCGTCGGCCAGGCTTGATCACGGAGACCTCGACAACGGCCTCGCGAAGCGGGATAGGGCCGAGAATGTCGACCGAGATGCGACCGATCCGAAGTGGCCCCTCGACCGTCTGGTCGATCACATGGGCAAGAAGGGCAGCCGGTGGTCCGCCGTGTTGAGCCGTGCGGTCCCACGGGCTCTCAGTGGCCCGGTTCGGCTCGTATCGCCGGTTCCCGCGAGGCAGGTAATAGGCCTCGGGTTCTTCTGACCCGCCACCGACGATGTCTCCCGTGTGCGAGTCCATTCAGGAGCCTGACCTTTCGTTACGAAAACAGCACGGAGTCACCATTGAGGTCCGCGGCCGGTCCCCGTCAGGGTCGGCTCGGCCCGGCCGCAGCAGACCCTTGCCGCGATCATCTGAGGAGCCCGGCGGGTGGCTGATGATCGAGGTAGGCGGCGAGGGCGTCGCCGAGTCGTCGGCTTGCCGCTGCGAAGTAGTCACTGGTGAGGGCGGCGGTGTGGGCGGTCGCCACGATGCGCGGGTGGTCGAGCAGCGGCCCGCCGGCGGGGTAGGGCTCGGTCGGGAACACATCGAGCCCGATCCCGGCGAGGTGCCCACTATTCAGGTGGGCGATGGCGGCGTCGGTGTCGAGGAGGGCACCGCGCGCGACGTTGACCAGCCAGGCGCCAGGGCGCCGGCCTCGTGCTGGGCGACATCTTTCTCGCCCAGCAGCAGGACCTGTGGCCCCGCCTCAAAGCATGCCGGAATGCCCCTTGCTCGGTGGTCTTCTACGACAGCTCGAAGAACCAGTCCCGCGTCTGGCACAACACCTCGGACTGCGGCAACCTCGTCAACCTTCGCGCGGCCCGAGCTCGCCAACGCGAACAGGCGTAGCCAGCCGCAGACGCACATTCCTTCGACTCTGCGGTCCACGAGACGCCTTCCGGGGTGGCGGCTATGTGCACGCCGAACCTTGGACAGGCCTGCCGGAGAGCTGGGTCGGCGGTAGAGAGCTCGCCGCTTATCACGACCTCCAGCGCCGGACCGCTCTCGCTATCGCCGGAGCCGAGGCCGGTGCGCACGTGCGCCGCCTATGGCTCTGCGTCCGACGCGTTCCTGCCCGGCCACGGATCTCCCCGCTGCGGGCGTGACCGCCCTTCGGCACCGACCGTCGGTCACCCCTTCAGAGCCACAGAGCTGTTCTGCGGGCAATCACGCCGGACCGCCACTCCTTGAGTTTTTTGTGGCGCATGGCCGCGGTTCCGCGCTCGCCGCCGCGACCGGGCTTCATAGCGGCGCCGCCTGCGACGTTCCCAGCCTCGCGAGCCAGTCCGGTCACCAGGCGCCAACGGCCGATCAACCAGCTCGTCAAGTTCTAGCGAAATTAGTTTCGATAGTCATTGACAGAAGTGCAGTAACGCTCCGGATACCCCACTGCCAGTTTCCTGCCGCACAGTCGAACAGGGGACTTTCTTTAACGCCTTCCCAATGCGACCGAACGGACGCTGGGCATCCCCCGGAAAAGGAGATCACAGTGAACATCGCCCGAACCGCACGGCGGGCAAGGCTGCACCTCATAATCTCAGCGCTGGTCGCGGCCATCGCCGCCCTGGTTATCCCCCTCAGTCAGACCGCCTCCGCCAATACAACGACTCGCGCGGCGGCCAGCGACGGGCCCAAGCCCAGCATCGTGCTTGAGCACGGAGCCTGGGCCGACACCAGCAGCTGGAACGGCGTCATCAAGCGTCTGCAAGCCGACGGCTACACCGTCTACGCGCCGCCGAACCCACTGCAGGGGCTCACCTATGATTCCGCGTTCCTGGCCGATTTCCTGCACAGCATCTCCGGCCCGATCGTGCTGGTCGGCCACTCCTACGGCGGAGCCGTCATCACCAACGCCGCCACCGGTGACCCGCAGGTCAAAGCCCTCGTTTACGTAGACGCGTTCGCGCCCGCGCAGGGCCAGACCCTTGCCCAGCTCCTCGCTTCCGTTTCCGGATCGTGCGCCGTGCCCGCGAACCTGAATGTTGTCCCGTTCCCCGGTGCTCCCGCAGGCGTCGGGGACGCCTATATCACCCAGAGCACGTTCCCATCGTGCATGGCCAATGGCCTGCCCGCCCGGGAGGCAGATGTGCTCGCCGTCACCCAGCTGCCAATAGCGACGAGCGCCCTCACCGACCCGTCTGGTGTCCCAGCCTGGCAGACCATCCCGTCCTGGGCCGTGGTCGGTACCGCCGACCACGCCATACCGCCGGCTCTGCAGCTGGCCATGGCGGAGGACGCAGGCGCCCACATCACCGAAGTGAACGCCCCTCACTTGTCCATGATCTCTGACCCCGGCGTCGTGACCAGTGTCATCCTGCAGGCCGTTCACGCCGCCACCTGACCCGCCGCGTTCGGCAGCCAGCGACCCGGACCCGGACCCGAGGAGCAAACGCGACGTGATCACTTACATCGCCGCCACCGCTCCACCAGTTCCTCGCCGTCGGCGACAGCGCTTGGGATCCCGGCCGGCACAACAGTGCCGGCCGGGCCGAGTGGTCGCAGGAAAAGGCGGTCAGGCTGGCAGCGCGACCCGCCGCGGCGTTCTCGGCCGCCAGCTAGGAAGGCCAGGCCATGAAACGCTTCTCGGTCGGCTCCCAGAACCACCGCTGAAAGCTTCCCTGCAGTGGGTGGACAGCCGGGACGGGCTGCGTTCCGGAAATGGGTAGCCAGTATCTAATGCTTGGCTGCCACGCGGGGTTGCCGACCAGTACCGCGAAGACATCTCCGGCCACGTCCATGATCGTGGTGTACGAGAGTTGCACCTCGTACTGTCGTGGGTGGAATCACCTCAATTGTCATATCGGGAGGAGGCTCCGCGTCAGCGCGGGGTGAGGACGCAGAATTCGTTGCCCTCCGGGTCGGCCAGGCACGTCCACGGGACGTCGCCCTGGCCGAGGTCGATGTCGGTGGCGCCGAGAGCCCGCAGCCGCGCCACCTCCGCCGTTTGATCGTCACCGGGATAGGGCCGGAGGTCGAGGTGGACGCGGTTCTTCACGGTCTTCATGCCGGGCGTGCGGAGGAATTGGAGATACGGCCCGGCACCCTTGGCGGAGCGCAGCACCGCGTGATCGCCGGTCACCTGGTGCAGGGTCCAGTCCATCGCCTCGCCCCAGAACCGGGCCATGGCCCGCGGATCCGCGCAGTCGGCCGTCACCGCAGCCACTGGCCCGGTGTCCCGGCCGCCCGGCCAGGGCGCCAGCACGCAGAACTCGTTGCCCTC
>JAOPYP010000724.1 GCA_025964635.1 Actinomycetes bacterium
CCGCGCCGCGCGGCGCGCGGGCATGCGGGGCCAGGTCTCCGCGCGCCGGGTGTTCGAGGCGGCCGCCGCCGGGGACGAGCGGGCCGCCGCCGTCGTGGCCGGGGAAGCCGAGCTGGTGGCCCGGGTGCTCTGCTGCGTGGTGACCATCGTCGACCCGGCCCTGATCGTGCTCGGCGGCGGGGTGGGCCAGGCGCCCGGCTTCGCCGACGCGGTCACCCGGGAACTCGAGCAGATCGCCCCGGTCATGCCGGAGGTGCGGGTCAGCGCGCTGGGCAGTGACGTCGTGGTGCACGGCTGCCTGGCGGCCGGGGCGGAGCTGGCCTGGAAGCAGCTCACCGCGACGCTGCCGGCCACGCTGGGCCCGGATACCGGTGTCCCCGCCCAGGCCATGAACGGCTGAGCCAGCCGGCTGAACGGGCGGGAGGCTACCGGGAGCGGGCCGATACCGAGCGGGAGGCTACCGGGAGCGGGAGGCTACCGGGAGCGGGAGCCGGAGGCGGCGAAGTACGCGCTCGATACCTTCTGCCACAGCAGGATGACCGCACCCAGTCCCGCCAGCCAGACCAGCAGGGAGACGATCCGGCTCAGCGCGGGCTCGGCCTGGCGGAAGCCGACCAGCAGCGACAGCGTGTCCAGTCCGAAGAAAACGGTGGCGGTGATCCGCGCCCAGTTCTTCCCCGCCCGGTTTGCCCGGGCCATCCAGATCCACAGCCCGATGCCGATCAGCCCGAAGACGATGGCCAGCACGACCGCGGCCGTCTCCGCCGAATGCAGCTTGCTCGCCGAGAACGCGGGGTTCGCGTTGTGGATCGCGGTCCGCAGGTTGCTGATGGTCGCCAGCGTCACGATCAGGCTGATCGCGCTGATCGCGGCGCCCGCGTACATGAGCCGGACCGCGTTCTGGATCGGGGGTGGCGGCGTGGGCGCAGCCGGCTCCGGCTCCGCTCCGCCCGTGGGATATGGCTGGTACATGACAGCTCCTGGGTGCGTTCGCGCGTGGCGTGCCGAACGGCTGATCACGGTCACCTGGCCGGCAGCGGACCGAGTTTAGCGGCGCATCTCACCGTGTGCCTAGGCTCAAACGCCCCTTACCGGAACGGGCTGACCGCGTCCCGGTTGGCGGCCCCCCACGAGGGCGGCTGATCAGGTGTCGGGGTGCAGCAGCGCCCAGACCACTTTGCCGCCGCCGTCGAGCAGGTGCCAGCCCCACCGCACACAGCACGACTCGACCACGTTCAGCCCGCGGCCGTTCTCGGCGCAGGGGCCGGGGTCGCGCAGCACCGGGATGCTGGTGCCGGGGTCCGTGACCATGCACATCACGTACGGAGCCTGGCCCAGCAGCCGCAACCGGATCGGGCATTCGCCCGTGACCGGCGGTCCGGCGGGCACGCCGTGCCGCAGCGCGTTCGTCACCAGTTCCGAGACCACGAGGCCGGCCACGTCAGCCAGGTCGGTGAGGCCCCAGTCGCGCAGGACGGAACGGGTGAAGTCACGGCCGGTCTTGACGGACTCCGCCACCGGGTGCAGGGCACAGGTCGCCGAGGGCTGGGAGGCGGCCAGTTCGTCCACCATCGGGACCGGGGGCCGCGGCAAGTTCGCGTAGCGCAGCCCGGTGGGCTCCCCCATCGAGAGGAGCCACTCATGGCCCACGCTCATGACCTCCGTCTTGACTGGCGAGGCCGCCCGGTGTGCGGTCATCGGGTTCCCGTCTGTCTCCTGGCACTTGTCGTGCGTGTGGCGCCCAAGCGCTATCATCGCGTATGTACCTTGCAAGCGCAAGGGCGGATGCACGTGCAGATGAATGTGCGGGACGCGCGTGTGAGCGGTAAGAAGGCCTCAACGGGAGGAGCTGCGGACGGATTCCTGAGACCAATTCCAGGGGGGATGGCGTGATCTCAGTTCAGCCGGGAAGCGGCCCGACGGTGCTCCGCATCCTGCTCGGTTCTCAGCTGCGGGGGCTGCGTGAGGCCAGGGGGATCACCCGCGAGGAAGCCGGATACGCGATCCGCGCATCCGGATCCAAAATCAGCCGCATGGAGCTCGGACGAGTCGGCTTCAAAGAGCGTGACGTCGTCGATTTGCTGGAGATGTACGGCGTCAGTGATGAGACCGAGCGAGTCACCCTTGTGGCCCTCGCCAGACAGGCCAATTCGCCTGGCTGGTGGCATAAATACGGGGATGTTCTGCCGGACTGGTTCCAGGTGTACGTGGGCCTGGAGGAAGCCGCGGCACTCATCAGGCTCTACGAGGTGCAGTTCGTCCCGGGCCTGCTTCAGACAGCGGACTACGCGCGGGCGGTCGTAGCTCTCGGCCAGCCTGGTGCGTCCGCCGAGGAAGTCGAGCGCCGGGTGAGCCTGCGCATCGCCCGGCAGGAACTGCTGAGCAAAGCCGGCGCTCCGCGGCTGTGGGCCGTGGTGGATGAAGCGGCGCTCCGGCGGCCGATTGGTGGCGGGGAGGTGATGCGGGCGCAGCTCGAGCGGCTGATCGAGATGACCAAAGAACCCAACATCACACTCCAGCTCGTGCCATTCAGCTCGGGTGGCCACGCGGCCGAAGGCGGTGCGTTCACGATTCTCCGGTTCCCGGAGGTCGACCTTCCGGACGTGGTTTACGTCGAGCAGCTGACGAGTTCTCTCTACCTGGATAAGCGCGACGACGTGGAACGGTACACCGAGGTCATGGAGCGCCTCAGTGTCGAGAGCGAGTCGCCTGAGCACACCACAGAAATCCTGAGCGGAATGCTTGAGGAAGTCGGTAGATGAACACATACAACGGAATGCCTGCCACTGACTTGGTTGATGCGCGCTGGCATAAGAGCAGCATCAGCAACTCACAGGGGACGTGCGTTGAGCTGGCCCGGCTCACCGGAGGCGAGTACGCCGTGCGGAACTCACGCAACCCCGAAGGCCCCGCCCTCATCTACACCCGCGCTGAGATCGCCGCTCTGATCGAGGGCGTGAAGCGGGGCGAATTCGACGATTTGCTGGTCTAGGACCAGGCCGTTTGCCCGCGGGTCACGGCAGGCCACGGTGCGGGGCCTGGCGCCGCGGGGCAGTGGCCGCCGGCCGCCGTGTTCCTGCGCGACACGGCGGCCGGTGCATCGATCCGGCCGCCCAGGGCCGCTATCCAGCCGACCCGGGGGCCGCCGGGGCGGGAGGGGACGCTCGCTGACGGCGGCTAGAGTCCTCACGTGGCTCAAGTCCAGCAGGAGGTTGGCCCCGTCCAGCTGACCAGGCGGCTGCTGGTCTGGGAGATCGTCATCGTCTTCGCGCTTTCCCTGGGCGGCAGCGCGGTCTTCGCGGTCATCGACCTGATCGCGTCCCTCACGGCGAACAAGGCGCTCAGCAAGCAGCAGGCCCTGATCGTCGGCTCGCTGGCGCCGGGCCGTCCGCTGCTGGACCTCGTCCTGCAGCTGGCCAACCTGGTCATCGGCCTGGCTCCCGTGGCCCTGGTGTGCTACCTGCTGGTCCGGGAGGGCACGACCCCGTCCGCCGCGATGGGCCTGGACGCGCGTGAACCCGGCCCCGACCTCGCCAGGGGCGCCATCCTGGCCGCGCTGATCGGCGGCTCCGGCCTCGGCCTCTACCTGGCCGCCTACAAGCTCGGCCTGGCCCTGAACGTGGTCCCGGAGAACCTGCCCGACGTGTGGTGGCGCATCCCGGTCCTGATCCTGCAGGCCGCGCGGGACGGGATCCTGGAAGAGATCCTCGTCATCGGCTACCTGCTCCGCCGCCTCGACCAGCTCGGCCTGTCACCGGCCCGGGCGATCGCTATCAGCGCTGTGGTCCGCGGCTCCTACCACCTGTACCAGGGCTTCGGCGGTTTCCTCGGCAACGCCGCGATGGGCGTGATCTTCGCGCTGCTCTACCTGCGCTGGAAGCGGGTCACCCCGCTGATCATCGCGCACTTCCTCATCGACACCGGCGCGTTCGTGGGCTACGCGCTCCTGCACGGCCACGTGTCCTGGCTCCCCTAACCCCTGGCCCGCGTAACCCGGCCCGTTCATGATCGTGGTGCGTTGTGCGCCGCCGGCGGGCTGTTGCAGATTCGGCTGGTGTCCTGCGGCGTGTTGTTTGTGCTGGCAGATGAACGTTTTGGGATGATTTTCCGATGGCGAGAGGGTACCGGCCGGTGCGCCGGGATCAGCCGTTCCTGCTGCCGCCGGATATGCGGGAGTGGCTGCCGGCGGATCATCCAGTGTGGCTGGTGATCGGGGTGGTCAGCGATCACCTGGATACGTCGGTGTTTCACGCTCGGCGGCGGACCGGCGGGCCGGGGACGGCGGGGTATGACCCGGACATGCTGGTGACCCTGCTGATGTGGGCGTATGCGAACGGGGTGACCTCCTCGCGGCGGATCGAGGCGGCGTGCTGGTCTGATGTGGCGTTCCGGGTGGTCTGCGCGGGTGATGTCCCTGATCATGTGACGATCGCGCGGTTCCGCGCCGCGTTCCCGCAGGCGGCGGAGAGCCTGTTCCGGGAGGTGCTGGTGCTGTGCGCGAAGCTGGGGATGGGGAAGCTGGGGACGGTCGCGCTGGATGGCACGAAGGTCACCGCGAACGCGTCGAGGGCGGCGAACCGGCGCGAGGAGACGCTGCGGAAGCTGGCCGCGGAGGAAGCAGCCAAGGCGGTGGCGGCGCACGCTGCGGCGGATGAGGCCGAGGATGAGCTGTTCGGTGAGGGACGGCGTGGTGATGAGGTGCCGCCGGAGGCGGTGAACCCGGCGGCCCGGGCCGCCCGGATCGCCGCGGCGCTGGCGGAACTGGAAGCAGAACGCCAGGCCGTGGAGGCGGCCCGGGAGGCGCAGGCGCGCGATTACCT
>JAOPYP010000117.1 GCA_025964635.1 Actinomycetes bacterium
CTCACCATCAGCATCATCGGTCACTCTGCTCATGCCCAGCGCCGACCTTTCCTGCGGATGGTGCGCCCAGGCCGGGCAAATCGGACACTAAAGCGCACGCTGCGCGGGAGATGTGGACGGGAGGGGCTGGTGTGACTGGGAGCAGGGGGCGCCCAGAAGGCCACGGCTGCTGCTAGTCACGGTTGTTCTCCGCTCCCTGAGCCTCATCGCGGCGGCCGCGCCGCCTTGACAGCGGAACTCCTCTCTGTACCATTGTCCTATGGAGATAGATAAAGGGGTCAGCCGCCGCACGGGCGCCGCCGCGCCCGGCTCAGGTGGCGGCGAAGGCGGCCCGCAGCCGGACGGGACAGGCGGGTCCATGTCGCCGATCGACTTCCGGCTCGACGCCGCCTCCGGGGTGCCGACCTACCTGCAGCTCGTCCATCAGGTGGAGCACGCGCTGCGGCTGGGCTACCTCAAGCCCGGCGACCAGCTGCCCAAGGTCCGGGATGTGGTCGCCTCGCTGGCCATCAACCCGAACACGGTGCTGAAGGCCTACCGCGAGCTGGACACCAAGGGCCTCACGGCCGGCCGTCCCGGCCAGGGCACGTTCGTCCAGGCCACACTGAACCAGGTCGCGCTGCCCGAGCTGACCACGCTGCACCGCGCCCTGCTCGGCTGGCTGGCCACCGCCGGCGCGGCCGGGCTGGACGAGGACGGCATGGTGGCGCTCTTCACCAGTGCGCTGCGGGATTTCCGGGGGGACCGGGGGGTCGTCCTGCCGGGAGAACAGGGCCGTGAGCGTCGCGGCAGCTCCCGCGACCGCCGCGCCGCGGCAGGCGGCGGAACGGAGGGCGTGGCATGAACGTCATCGAAGCCAGCGGCCTGAGCAAGCGATACGGTGGCACCTGGGCGCTGCGCGAGTGCACGCTGGCGATTCCCGCCGGGCACGTGGCCGCGCTGGTCGGCCCGAACGGCGCCGGCAAGACCACCCTGCTGAACCTGGCGGTCGGCCTGGCGGCGCCGACCGCGGGCATCGTCACCGTGCTCGGCGGCGGGCCCGCCGGGTCGCCGGCCGCGCTGGACGGCATCGCGTTCGTCGCCCAGAACACGCCGCTGTACAAGCACCTGTCCGCCGCCGACATGCTGCACCTGACCCGCAACCTGAACCGGCGCTTCGACCAGGGCTACGCCCGGGCCCGGCTCGGCGAGCTGGGCATCCCGCTAAAGCAGAAGGCCGGCGAGCTGTCCGGCGGCCAGCAGGCGCAGGTCGCGCTGACCCTCGCGCTGGCCAGGCGGCCGCGGCTGCTGGTGCTGGATGAGCCGATGGCGATGCTCGACCCGCTGGCCCGGCACGACTTCATGGCCACGGTGATGACCGCGATGGCCGACGACGGTGTGTCGGTGGTGCTGTCCTCGCACGTGCTGGCCGAGCTCGAGCGGGTGGCCGACTACCTCATCCTGATGTCGCAGGGCCGGGTCCAGGTGGCCGGTGAGGTCGACAACCTGCTCGCCTGCCACCGTGTGCTGACCGGCCCGGCCGCCGAGGCCGGCCGGTGGGCCGAACGGCTGAGCGTGGTCCATGCCAGGCGCGGCGGGGCGCAGGCCCATCTGCTGGTCAGAACGAACGGCATGACTGACCCGGTGCCGCCCGGCTGGGAGGCGCACCCGGTGAGCCTGGAAGAACTCACCCTGGCCTACCTGCGCGAGCCCGGAGCAGCCGCGCTGCCCGGTCCGGCGCGCGCCAGGGACGCTGAGCCGACGGAGGTGACGAGGTGACCACACTGACCGTGCCTGCGCGGCCGGAAGGGGACGCGACCCTGCGGCCGGTGCCGTGGCGGAGAATGGCGTGGGTTACCTGGCGGCAGCACCGACTCGCGCTGGCCGGCGTGGCCGCACTGTTCGGCGTGGCAGCCGTGTACCTGCTGATCACTGGCCTGCAGATGCACCATGCCTATGCCGCTGTGGCCGCCTGCCGCCCGGCAGGTTCAGGTCTTTGCCGGCAGGTAGCCGGCAACTTCTTGAATACCTACGCGCCCGGCGTGGGGCCCGCTCTCGGGCTGTTGCAGGTGATTCCGGCGCTGATCGGGGCGTTCGCCGGCGCGCCGGTGCTGGCCAGGGAACTGGAGACCGGCACCTTCCGCTACACCTGGACCCAGGGCTTCGGGCGGGCACGGTGGGCCGTGGCCAAGCTGGTACCGCTCGCGGTCGCGGTCACAGTCGCCGCCGGAGCGTTCAGCATGCTCGTCTCCTGGTACATCCAGCCGATCTTCGGCGCGGGAGACGACAACGGCCCGCTGTATCCCACCATCTTCGACTTGCGCGGGGTCGCGCTCGCCGCCTGGACGCTGGCCGCGTTCGCGATCGGCGCCCTGGCCGGCATGCTTCTCCGCCGGGTCATCCCCGCCATGTTCGCGACCCTCACCGCATGGGCCGGGCTCGCCTTCGCGACCGCGTCGTTTCTGCGCCGGCACTACGAGGCATCGCTGGTCACCACCAGCCCCAACGTGCCTCATCCCGCGTGGGTGATCAGCCGGGTGTGGACCCAGGGCGGCCAGCCCGCCAGCCTGTCCATGATCAACCAGACGCTCCACCGGGTCGATATCCAGGCGGTCACGCCCGGACTGTTCCAGCCCGGTCCGGCAACCCCGGCCAACATCGACCCCGTGCACTACCTCATCCAGCACGGCTACACGCAGCTGACGACCTACCAGCCTGACAGCCGGTTCTGGCCGTTCCAGTGGATCGAAGGCGGCTGGCTGCTCGCTCTCTCGGTGCTGCTCATCGCCGCGACCGTCTGGCTGGCCCGCCACCGCGCGGCATGAAGCGC
>JAOPYP010000729.1 GCA_025964635.1 Actinomycetes bacterium
TCCGCCGCCGCCACCCGGTCGAGGTGGGAGACCTGGAGTTCCTGCGGGCCAGCACCACCCGGACCACCAAGATCACCGTGCCGGGCCCGTTCACCATGGCCCAGCAGGCCCAGAACGACTACTACACGAGCACCGAGGATCTCGCCCTCGGCTATGCCGAGGCGGTCAACGAGGAGGTCGCGGACCTGTTCAGGGCGGGCGCGGACATCGTCCAGCTCGACGAGCCCTACCTGCAGGCGCGCCCGGACGAGGCCCGCAAGTACGGCGTGCGGGTGATCAACCGGGCTTTGGAGGGCATCACCGGGACGACCGCCGTGCACCTGTGCTTCGGCTACGCCGCGATCATCCACGAGCGGCCGTCGGGCTACTCGTTCCTGCCGGAACTGGCCGACTGTGTCTGCGACCAGGTCTCGGTCGAGACCGCGCAGTCCGGGCTGGACTGCGAGATACTCACCCGGCTGGATGGGAAAACGATCATCCTGGGCGTGCTGAACCTGGGCGACGAGAACGTGGAGAACCCGGCCGAGATCGTCGCCCGGGTCCGCCGGGCACTGAAGTACGTGCCCGCGGAGCGGCTCGTGCTGGCCCCGGACTGCGGCATGAAGTACCTGCCCGGGGAGGCGGCGTACGGCAAGCTCGTCTCGCTGCGGATGGCCGCTGCCCTGCTCCGCGCCGACGCCGGGGTCCCCACCATCTCCTGACCGGCGACAGGTGCCGCTCGCGCGTCCCCGGCGGGCTGGTCATGGGCGCTCGACAGGGGTGCCGGGCAGTCGGCCCCACTCCGCCCACGAGCCGTCGTAGACGCGGACATGGGCGCGGCCGAGCAGGTAAGTCAGGACGAACCAGGCGGTGCTGGCCCGCCCGCCGATCGTGCAGTAGGTGATCAGGTCACGGTCGCGGCCGGGAGGGACGGCCGAGAAGACCGCGCGCAGTTCGGCCGCGGGCCGGAACGATCCGCGGTCGTCGTACAGGCCGTCGATGGGCTGGTGCACTGCCGAGGGGACGTGACCGGCGCGGCCTCCCGCCTCCATCCCGCCGGAGGGCCAGAACCGCCCGCCCGCATACTCGTCGCGGGTGCGGACGTCGAGGATGGTGGTGCCCGGGTCACTCATGGCCTCGCGCACCGCCGTGCGGTCCGCACGCAGCCGTGCGTCCGGCCCGGGGAGCACGTATCCGGTGCTGGCTGGCTCGGCCGGGGCACTGCTGCACGGACGGCCCTCGCCTCGCCAGGTGTCGCGTGAGCAGTCGAGGATGCGCACATCGGCGTGGCCGTAGAGCTTCATGAGCCACAACCCCATGGCGGGCGCGTAGCCGTAGAACACGACCGTCGAATCCGGCCGGATCCCCGACTGCGCGGCCAGCCGTGCCACCGCCGCGCGACCGGCGGTCCCGTACTGCGCGTCCTTCAGGTCTGCGTACACATTCCACAGCACGGCTCCGTCAATGTGCCACTCGTCGTAGGCGAGACGGCTCACATCCACCTCGACCACCCGCACCGCGGGATCGTGCCGGTGGGCTTCCAGCCACGCCGGGCCGACCAGCACGTCCTCACGGGCGGCCGGCCCCGCTGAGCTTCGTCGTGTCACTGATGTGGTGTTCATCTGGGCCTCCATAAGGTGTTTCGGCCGGCCCGGCGCTGTTTGCCGCGCCGGCTTCCTTCGTTCTGCCGTCACTGCTGCTTTCGATGACGGCCGGGCGTGGGCTGGTGTCCACGTGAAGCTGGAAGACGTCCGGACGGTTGTAGTGACCGGCAGGATCCAGGTAACGGCGCGCTGCGGCGACGGCCCGCAGGTCGAGGTCGGCGATCAGGGTTGCCTCGCGCCGGCGGACCGGGCCCGCGATCAGGCTGCCGTCCGGCGCGACGATGACGGTGTTGCCTTCCTCCGGCCAGGGACCGTTCTCCGCCAGGTATTCGGGTGGGAGCAGGCGGTCACGCCCCGGGAAGCTGTCCGGGATCTGGTCGGTGTGCAGCACTGGATTGACACCGATGACGAACATCCGGTTCTCGCGCGCGAGGTGACGCATCGTGGCGATCCAGCCGTCCCCGACGGCCAGGGTGGGGGCGAGCCACACCTGCACGCCCTGGGCGTACAGGTGGAACCGGGCCAGCGGCATGTAGTTCTCCCAGCAGATAAGCCCGCCGATCCTCGCCGTGCCGGTGTCGATGACCTTGAGGGTTGATCCGTCACCCATGCCCCACACGGTCCGTTCGGACCCGGTCGGCATGAGCTTGCGGTGGCGGCCGGCCAGCTCCCCGCCAGGGGAGAAGTACAGCACCGTGTTGTAGATCGTGGCGCCGTGCTGCTCTCGTTCGTTCACGCCGACGACCAGCCAGACCTGATGCTCGGCGGCGATGGCGGCCAGGCGCTCGCTGGCCGGGCCCGGTATTGCCACCGCGTTCTCGGCGAGGAGAGCGAACCAGTCCTCGTCGCCGTCCCAGATCGGCCGGGTGTCGATCCAGATCGGCGTCCCCGGAATGAACACCTCGGGGAACACCACCAGGTCCGCCGCCTGGGCGGCGGCTGCCGCGGTCAGCGCGGCGACCCGGTCGATGGTCGCGGAGCGGTCCATGAGCACGTAGCTGGCCTGCACCGCCGCCACCCGGAGCGTGGTCATCGCCATCACCTCGCCCGGCTGGCGTGGGGCAGCGACTCGCCGCGCGGGGGCGCCAGCTCGCGAGGCGGGGACGCCGGTTCGGCGGGCGGGGGCGGTCCGGCGGGCGGGGCCGGTTCGGCGGCGTGACCGAGGTGGAACGAAACAGCCGTGCGCGGTGTGGCGTCGACGGCCAGGCGCAGGACGTCGTTGCGGCTGTAGTGGCCGACCGGGTCGAACTGCTGGCGGCTGGCCCGGGCCGTCCGTGCGTCGATCTCGGCGTAGACGATGCCTTCCTCGCCCGTGAGCGGACCGGCGAGCACGTCCCCGCCGGGCCCGATGATCGCGGTGTTGCCGCGGGAGAGCCAGTCCTCCGCGTCACCGTAGAGTTCGGCCCGGCCGGGCAGGCCGGCCGGGAGGTCGGTGGCGCGGATGCAGGAGGTGACGCCGATCACGTAGGTGCGGCCCTCCTTGGCGATGTGGCGCAGGGTCGGTACCCAGACATCTGAGTTGTCCCAGGTGGGAGCCAGGTAGATGTCGACCCCCTGGGCGTACAGCGCGGCCCGGGCCAGGGGCATGTAGTTCTCCCAGCAGATCAGCCCGCCGAGCCGGCCGAACCCGGTGTCGGTGACGGTCAGGGTCGATCCGTCGCCTGTTCCCCAGACCAGCCGTTCGCCGCCAGTGGGCATGAGCTTGCGGTGCCGGGCGGCGAGCGTCCCGTCGGGGGCGAAGTGCAGCAGCGTGTTATAGAGCGTGGAGCCGGCCTCGTCGCGTTCGCTCACGCCGACCGACAGCCAGATCCCCAGTCGCCGGGCGGTGCCGGCCAGCACGTCCGTGGCGGGCGATCCGACCACGACAGCATGGTCGAACAACAGGTCATACAGGGCGGTAGCGTGGCCGTCCCACGGCCGGGTGCGCCACACCCAGTCCGGGTAACCGGGCACGAACGCCTCGGGGAACACCACGAGGCGCGCGCCCTGCGCGGCGGCCTGCTCGGTGAGCGCGACCACCTTGCGGATCGTCGCGTCGCGATCCAGCAGCACGGGAGCGGCCTGCACGGCTGCCACTGTCACTGGACCCGCCGTCAGTGGTTCCATCGCTGAGCCCCCTGTCCGGCCGGCGTCACGGCCGCGGACGGCCGGAGCTGCTCCAGGAACCGGGCGAGCAGCTCGTTCACCGCGGCGGGCTGCTCCATGTTGATCATGTGACCGGCGCCGGCGACGACGTGGTACCGGGCGCCCGGGATGCGGCGGGCGAGCACGGCGGACATCTCCCGGAAGCCCCTCACGTCGTGCTCGCCGACCAGCACCAGGACTGGCATGGCCAGATCTTCCAGCCTGTCGATGGGCCGCGGCCGGATCGGCTGGTGCGGGTCGTGACCGGTCCAGTGCTGGCCCGGGTAGCCGCCGACCATGGCGGCCAGCTGGCCCGCCACGTCCGGTTGCCGGCGAGCGGCCGCAAACAGCGGGTGCGCCAGCCAGGCGGCCCGGCCGGCCAGCACCCCGCGGGCCCGGGCCCGCCGGCCCGTCTCATCGAGCGCTCTGGCCGAGTCGGGGTCCCAGGGGACGCCTTCGAGTACCGCGTCCAGCAGTACCAGGCCCCGGACCCGGTCCGGCGCGGCCAGCGCCGCCTCCATCACCACCCGGCCGCCAAACGACAACCCGGCCAGCACCGCCTGCCCGATGCCCAGGTGATCCAGCAGGGCCATGAGGTCACCGGCATGGGTGTAGGCGGCGGCAGGGTCGAATGGCCCGGAGGCGCCGAACCCGCGGCAGTCGTAGCGCACCACCCGGAATCGTGCCGCCAGATGGCGCACCTGCGGCTCCCACATGCGCATGTCCAGCCCGAAGCCGTGGACCAGTACCACGGCCGGGCCATCGCCGGTCACCTCGTAGGCCAGGCGGGCACCTGGCCGCACCAGCACCCGGGAGGTGAGTGCCGGTGGCGGGAACCCGGCCAGCGCGCCAGGCATGGCAGGCGAGGTCATCATGGGTGCTCCTACGGTGCGGCGGGCGCCAGATGCCCCGCATACCCGCATCGTGCCGCACGGCTACCAACCGTCACATCGGTGTGAACACCCAAGCCGGGCGGCGGTCTCTACCCATCTAGGCCCGCGGACTACGTAGCTAGTCCAGCCCGGAGGAGTACCCGGCGAGCTGGGACCGGCGCAGGCCGGTCTTGGCCAGCAAGCTCGCCACATGCTTCTCCACGGTGCGCGGTGACAGGAACATGGCCTCGGCGATCTCCCGGTTGCCCAGGCCACGGGCGGCCAGTCTCAGCACGTCGGCCTCGCGTTCGGTCACGCCCAGCGCATGAAGCTGGCCCGGCAGGCGCGGGCTGCCGGGCCGCCGCCGCGGGACCGGCGCCCCGGCCCGGCGCAGCAGCCCCCGGCAGGCCGCCGCCACCCGGTCGTCACCGCGGGCCGCGAAGTATTCGGCGGCTTCCCGGAGCCAGGCGACCGGATCGCCCCACCCATCGGCGAGCGCGGCCTGCGCGCTGACCCGGCGGGCGTAGTGCCGGTACCAGGCCACTAGCGGTCCCATCTGAGCGTCGGCGGCCGCGAACGCGGCATCAGCCTCGTTACGGCGGCCCTGGCGGCCCGCCAGGATGGCATCGGCGTATCCGAGCAGGGAACCGACCACCAGATGCCGGGTGCCGTGGGCGGCCCGGACCCGGGCCGCGGCTTCGCCCGCGTCCCGGTCCAGCAGCGCTCCCAGCAGCGGCCACACCCCGAGGAACGGCGGCGCGATCGTCGCCGGGGAACTCAGCAGCAGCCCGGCCCCGGTCGTCATCTGCGTGTGGGCCCCGGCCAGGTCCTCGGCCAGCAGGGACAAGGTGGCCCGGCAGTGACCCCAGGAGCAGCCCAGCACGTCAGGGTCGTCAGGGGCGAGCGAGATCGCCTCGGCGATCGTGGCCTCCACGGCCTGCTGCTCGCCGCGGATCGCGTGCGCGGTGGACTGGAAGATCAGCGCCATGGGCAGCGTCGCCAGCCTGAACCGGCGCGACGCGTCGGCCGACCGCCGGGCGGCGGCCAGTGCCTCACCGGCGCGGAACTGCTTGTTGAACCCGGCGGCGATCTGCAGATCCAGCGTGGCCGTCAGCGCCAGCGCGCCTTGCGCCACCGCCAGCTCACGCGCCTGCTGGAGCCGGTCCACGCTCTCGGTGCGCAACTGGTCGATCGTGCCCAGTTCGTGCAGCGCCCGAAGGTGCCACAGTCGCAGCCCGTGCGCACTCGCCACGGCCGCCGCCCGGGCGAACGCCTGTTCCGCAGCATCCAGGTCACGCTGCCGCGCGACCCGGCCGATCACCTCCAGGGCCTCGCACGCGACCTCGGGCAGCCCGCTGCTCTCCGCGGCCCGCAAGGCAGCCGAGGCCAGCTTGTCCGCCCCGGCCAGGTCTCCCCGACTGGCCGCGACCTGCGCCGCACAGGCATCCACCTCGGCGGCGCCGGCGCCAGCGCCAGCGGTGCGGCGCGCGATGCCGATGCTCGCAGCGGCCTCCGCCCACCGGGCGCCCGCCATCGCGGCCCGCGCGATCCCCAGGTGGAGGGCGGCCGCCCGGGCGGGTCCAGTCCCCTGACCCAGCCGGGCCAGCAGCGTCCGGCCCATCTCGATGGCCCGGTCGACCTGCCCAGACAGCGCGAGGACCTCGGTCAGTGCCTCATCGACCGGGACGCGCAGCACCTGGTCGTCCGGGCCGGCCAGGGCCCGGGCCCGGGTCAGCGTGTGCTCGGCGCTGGCCAGCGCACCCAGGGCCAGGTCACGCCGCCCCGCCTCGAGCAGCAGCGCACCGGCCCGCGCCGCGTGGCCCGCGCTCTCGGCCAGTTCGGCGGCCAGCATGCACCAGGTCCCTGGCAGGCCAGGATGAGCGGCTTCCACCGCGGCCAGGGCCTGGCCAGCCAGGAGCGCACGCTCGGGAGGCAGCATCCCGGCCAGCACCGCCTCATGAGTGAGCGCGTGCCGGAACCGGAAGCTCTCCCGGTCGGCCACGACCAGCTGAAGCCCCACCCCCCGCCGCAAGGCTGCCACCATGTCGGCGCCGGGCCGGCCGGTGACCGGACCCAGGAGTGTCCAGTCGAACCGGCGGCCCAGCACCGCGCCCGCGCAGAGGACCTGGCGGGAATCAGCGTCCAGCCCGGCGAGCCGATCGCGGACCGCATCGGCGAACGTACCCGGCAGCCCCGTCCCGGCCAGCTCAGCGGCGTGCCAGTGACCATCCCGCTCGGCAAGCGTCCCGTCCCCGATCAAGCCGGCCAGGATCTCCTCGACCAGGAACGGGATGCCCTCGGCCCGCTCCGCGACCAACGACTGGACCGTGCCGGGCAGGTCCGTGCCGCCTACACACGCCAGCGCCATGCGGGCCATCGCCGCCGGATCCAGCCGGCCCAGCGGCAGCACGGCGGCAGAACCGCGCGACTCCAGCACGCCGGCCAGCCCAGCCGCGGCCGCGCCTTCCTCGTCGCGGAGGGTGCCCAGGCAGAGCACCCGTTCCGCTGCGAGGTTGTCGGCCAGGTATTCCAGCAGCGCCAGCGTCTCCCGGTCAGCCCAATGCAGATCCTCCAGGATCAGCAGGCAACCGGCATCCGGGGAGAGCGCCCGCAGCAGCCGGAGCACGGCCTCTCCCAGGTAGACCAGCGACTCATCGCCCGCCACCTGCGGCTGCCGCCACTGCGGAATCAGCCGGCCCAGCGCGGGCCGGAACGGATCCAGGTCCCCTCCTCCGGGCAGGCGGCCCGCGCGCCCCGCGGAGGCCAGCGCCTCGGCGAACGGCCGGAACGGCGTCGGGACCCCTCCAGCTACCGCCCGCCCGGCCAGGACCATGAACCCGCGCTCGCCGGCGCTTCGCGTGCTCTCACGGACCAGCCGCGACTTCCCGATCCCGGCTTCCCCGGTGACCAGCACCGTGCCGCCGCGCCCGGCCTCCGCCGCCGCCAGGGCAGCCTGCACGAGACGGGCCTCCTCGTCCCGCCCGACCAGCACCGGGCACAGCACCTGCCGCACACGACCAGTATCGGCCCCGGCCACCCCGCCGCGCACCAGGCGAAACAGCCGACGGTGACCGCGACGCTCGCGGTCGCCAGCGCGGGAGCGTCCGCGTCCCGCGGGATACCCGGGTAGGCCAGGGCCGCTACAGCGTGCCCAGCCAGCCGATGATCGACCCGAGCACGCCGCCGCTGCTGCCCGTGGTCGGCGGTGGTGAAGTGGTCGATGTGCCCGTGGGCGAAGGCGACGATGAGGTTGAGGATGAGCTCGGGGACGGCGCGCGGCTGGTAGCCGGCGGAGTCGTGGGCCTGGATTTCGACGGCTTGGCCGAGGACGGGCGGCCGGCCGGCTTGGAGGAGTTCCCGGAACCCGGCGTGGATGACACCCCGCCGCTGGCCTGGGCGCCGTGCTTGCCGTGGGCCTTCTTGTGCCCGGAACGGGACGGCTTGGGCGTGCTCACCCCGGGCGCCGCCTGCGCGGACGGTTGGGCGGGAGCTACCGCGGAGCTGACCGGGGGCGGCGCATGGTGCAGCGTGTTCGCCGCGAGCATCGCCCCGCCGCCGAACATCGCGAACACGGCGACCAGCACCCCGGCGGCGGGCACGAACGCGACGGGCCCGCGCCGGGCCGCCAGCGGGTCCAGCGGTACCGGGAACCCGGACCGGGTGAACGGCTCGGCCCGCTCCGCGATCTGCGCCCGCTCCTGGGCCGCGCCGGGAGAGGTGTCCGCGAGCAGGCTGAGTGCCTCGTGCTGCAGGCTCTCCGGCAGGACGGGCTCGGGCAGCGCGCTGAGCACGGCCACCGGGTTCACCTGGCGCTGCCGCCGCTCGCCGCAGATCTCGCAGGTGCCGAGGTGCCGCCGGACCTGCTTGCGCAGCGGGCCGGTCAGCTCCCCGTCCCAGTCCCCCAGGATCCAGGCCAGCTCCTGGCATGAGCCCAGGCTGGAGCGGGCCACCATGAGCGCGCCCAGCGCGGACTCGAACCGGGTCCGCGCCTGGGTGCTGAGCGTATGCGCCTGGTTGCGCGGCAGGCCCAGGGCATCCGCCAGGTCCGCGCCGAAGAACTCATGCCGCAGGCTCAGCTCGACGATCTCCCGGTCCGCCGGGTTCAGTTCGGCCAGCGCCGACGACACCATCTCACGCTGCTGGGCCTGCTCCAATGCCAGCCCGAGGTCGGCGGTGTCCTCACCGGCACCGAACTCGTCCTGGGTGAGAATGATGGCGGCGCCGTCGCCGTGCAGCCGGCGCCGGCATTCGTTCCTGGCCACCGCGTACAGCCAGGGCCGCAGCTGGCCCGGGTCACGCAGCAGCGGCAGCTTCACCTCGGCCACCACGAAGGTGTCCCGGACGGCCCCCGCCGCGTCGGCGGGATCACTCAGCAGCGACCGGCAATACCCGTACAGCCCCGGGGCGAACTGATCGTAGGCGGCCGCCAGCGCCGCCGGATCGCCTGCAGCGACCGCCGCCACCAAGTCCCCGTCCCGCATGCGGTCAACGCTATGGCCTCGGGGGAGTTTTCGGATTGAGTCCGGCCGAATCGTGCTCAACCTGGCACCCTGATTTGCCCCGTCGCCGCCGGTCAGCGCAGGCCGCTAGCCAAGCAGCTGATAGGTGACCGGGACGGTGAGGCCCCCCGGGCTCACGGTCAGCAGCGCGGTGGAGAACAGGGCGCCCCCGACGGCGGTCACCGTGATGCGCACGCTCTGCCCGGCCGCCAGCGAGCCGGACGCCTGGCTGAGCGTGAGGTCCTGGAGCAGGGGCACGGGCACCGCGACGTGGTACCCGGACACCGGCCCGCCGTGAGCGGTCAGGATCAGCGTGCCGGTCCACAGGCCGCTCAGGGACAGCTTGAGGCCGAGGCTGGCCGGCGACACAGTCAGGGTGCCCGTGACCACGACGGATATCGCGGGCGAGGGAGCCGCGGACGTGACCGGTGCCGGGCTGCTGCCACCCGGGCCGGCTGCGGCCCTGGCTGTACGCGGTGGCCAGGAACGAATGCCGGCGC
>JAOPYP010000253.1 GCA_025964635.1 Actinomycetes bacterium
CGCGTCGTACGACGCGTGGATCCGCTCGGACAGCATCGGGGCGCCCGTGCTGCGCTGGACCGCGCCGGCGATGGCCGTGCGCAGGCCCTCGTCGTCGGGGATGAACAGCAGCCCCGGGTTGGTGCAGAACTGCCCGGCGCCGAGGGTGAGTGACCCGGCGTAGCCGGCGGCGGTCTCGGCCGCGCGGGCCGCGGCCGCGCCCGGCAGGACCACGGCCGGGTTGACCGAGCCCAGCTCGCCGTAGAACGGGATCGGGACGTCCCGCCCGGCGCAGATCTGCTGCAGCGCGAGGCCGCCCCGGGCCGACCCGGTGAAACCGGCCGCGGTGATCGCCGGATGGCGGAGCAGCCTGACCCCCGCGGGCACGCCCAAGATCACCTCGAACGTTCCGTCCGGCGCCCCGGCCGCCGCCAGCGCCTCCTTCACGAGGCCGGCGGTCGCGACCGAGGTCTGCGGGTGGCCCTCATGAGCCTTCACCACCACCGGGCAGCCGGCCGCCAGCGCGGACGCGGTGTCGCCCCCCGCCACCGAGAACGCGAACGGGAAGTTCGACGCCGAGAACACCGCGACCGGGCCGACGGGCCGGGCCATCCGGCGCAGCCCGGGCACGCCCTGGGCCGGCGGGCTGGTGATCACGTCCAGGTAGCCGCCGTCCCCGAGGACGTCGGCGAACATCCGCAGCTGCCCGGTGGTCCGGGCCACCTCGCCGGTCAGCCGGGTGCTGCCCAGGGCGGTCTCGGTGTCCGCCACCGCGGCCAGCTCACCCGCCTGGGCGTCCAGCGCGCCGGCCACCGCTCTCAGGGCCGCCGCCCGGCCCTGAGGGCCCATGGCCTCCCAGCCGGGGCGGGCCGCGGCCGCCGCCTCGGCGATCGCGTCCACGGCACGGTCGGCGGTCTCGGCGACCGGGTCCCCGGCCGGCTTGCCGGTGCGCGGGTCATATCCCTGGATCATGAACCATCCGTTCTCTGCGGTTACTTCAGGTGCTCCGCGTCGTAGCCGGGGCGGGTGAACTCGCCGCCCAGATAGGCGAACACGGGATCGTCCGGATCTGGTGCCCCGTGGGCCGCGATGACCTCGGCCGCGTAATCCTCGGCGTCGTCACGGGGCTCGTAGCCCAGGGCCCGGGCCTCGTCCAGGCTGACCCAGCCGCCGCGGGTGTTGGCCGATACGCCGAAGGCCACCCGGAAACCGGGCCGTTCCGCGGTCAGGCAGGCCTCGAACAGCCGGCCGGCGTCGTCCGGGGACAGCCAGGTGGACAGCATGCGCGCCGTCGTGGGCCGCTCGAAGCAGGACAGGATGCGCAGGCAGATCGCGTCCAGGCCGTAGCGGTGGTGGTACATCGACGCCAGCGCCTCCCCGGTCACCTTGGACACCCCGTAGTAGGTGTCCGGCGCGGGAAACGCATAGTCCGGGACGGGAAACGCGGAGCGCGGGGTGAACCCGACGGCGTGGTTGGACGAGGCGAAGATCACCCGGGGCACACCGGCCCGGCGGGCCGCATCGAACACCGTGTAGGTGCCGTGGATGTTGATCTCCATGATCTTGTCCCAGGGTCCCTCGCCGGACACGCCGCCCAGGTGGATCACGGCGTCCACCCCGGCGCAGGCCTCGGTCATCGCGGCCATGTCGGTGACCGACGCGACGACCACCTCCTCATCCGGGCCGGGCGAGGCCGGCGGGGTGATGTCCAGCAGGCGCAGGATCCGGCCCGGACGGGCCAGCCGCTGGCGCAGCATGGACCCGATCCGGCCGGAACCGCCGGTAATGAGGATGGTCGGCACGGCAGCCGAGCCTACGCGGCCGGTCCCCCGCGTACGCGCCCGGTGCTCTCGCATGGCCACTATCTGGGCCGGGCCTGCACGCGGCACAGCGGCTAGCGCCCCTCGCTTCGCTGTCTCGCCCAGAGTCCGGCGATACACGCGGGTGAGCCGCAGGTCTCCCGGATAGCCGGGGCACCACACGCGCACTTCCGGATCTGGGCACGCAGCCATGCGTCGTATGCGACCAGTTCGGTGCCCACGGTGACCACGCGCCGGATACGGCCATCAGACATGAGCAGCCACTCGGCCGGGCGGGATTCCAGATCAGGCATGGCTAGCTTTCTGCGTACGGCTCGGCTCTCCTAGTTTCGCTCGTCCGGGAACGGAGTCCGGCCGGCCTGACTACGGCCGGCGTTGCGGCTGAGACCGAACGGGCCGATGTGGACTCCCATTCTCCATGTCCCCCACTCCCAGGGCCGGGCCGGCGGACCTTCATCAGTGAGACGGCCAGGAGCGCGAACCCGATTACGCGCAGGCCTCAGCGAGGGTCGGGCTCGGGGTTGCGGCCCGGGCGGGCCAGGAACCCGAAGTCGCAGCCCTTATCGGCCTGGGTGACGTTCTCGCTGTACAGCGCGCCGTAGCCACGCTCGAACCGGCGGGGTGGCGGCTCCCAGGCGGCGCGGCGCCGGCTCTGCTCGGCGTCGTCCACCTCCAGCCGCAGCGACCGCTCCGCGACGTCCAGCGTGATCAGGTCGCCGGTGCGGACCAGCGCCAGCGGGCCGCCCACGTAGGACTCGGGGGCCACGTGCAGCACGCAGGCGCCGTAGCTGGTCCCGCTCATCCGCGCGTCGGAGATCCGGACCATGTCCCGCACGCCCTGGGCCAGCAGGTAGTCCGGGATGGGCAGCATGCCGTACTCGGGCATGCCCGGGCCGCCCTGCGGGCCCGCGTTGCGCAGCACGAGCACGGAATCCGCGGTCACGCCCAGGGCAGGGTCGTTGATCTGCCGCTGCATCTCCCGGTAGCTGTCGAACACGACCGCGGGACCGGTGTGCTTGAGCAGCGCGGGCTCGGCCGCGATGTGCTTGATGACCGCCCCGTCGGGGGCCAGGTTGCCGCGCAGCACGGCCAGGCCGGCCTCGGCGGCCAGCGCGGTCCCCGGGTCACGGATGACGTCGTCGTTGTAGACCTGCGCCCCGGCCAGCTGCTCAGCCAGCGGCCGTCCGGTGACCGTGATCCGGCCGGTGTGCAGCGCGCCGGGGACCTCGGCCAGCCGGCCCAGCAGCGCGGGCAGCCCCCCGGCGTAGTAGAAGTCCTCCATCAGGTACTTCCCGCCGGGCCGGATGTTGGCCAGGACCGGGACCCGGCGCGCGATCTTGTCGAAGTCGTCCAGGCTGAGCGGCACCCCGCAGCGGCCCGCCATCGCGATGAGATGGATGACGGCGTTGGTGGAACCGCCGAGGGCGAGCACGGTGGCCACCGCGTCCTCGAACGCCTCGGCGGTGAGGATCCGGTCCGGGGTCAGGTGCTCCCAGGCCATGTCCACGATCCGGCGGCCGGTCGCGGTGGCCATCCGGTAGTGCGCGGAATCGACCGCCGGGATGGACGCCGCCCCGGGCAGGGTCATGCCCAGCGCCTCGGCCGCTGAGGTCATGGTGGAGGCGGTGCCCATCGTCATGCAGTGGCCGGGTGAGCGGGCAATGCCGGAGGCCAGGTCGGCCATCTCGCAGTCGCCGATCATCCCGGCCCGCTTGTCGTCCCAGTACTTCCACAGGTCGGTGCCGCTGCCCAGGGTGGTGCCGCGGTAGCTGCCGCGCAGCATCGGCCCGGCGGGCAGGTAGATGGCCGGGATCCCGGCGCTGGCCGCGCCCATGATCAGTGCGGGCGTGGTCTTGTCGCAGCCGCCCATCAGCACCGCGCCGTCCGCCGGGTAGGACCGCAGCAGCTCCTCGGTGTCCATGGCCAGCAGGTTCCGGTACAGCATCGGGGTCGGCTTCTGGAACGTCTCCGACAGGCTGGCCACCCCGAACTCGGCCGGGAAGCCGCCCGCCTCCCAGATGCCCCGCTTGACCTGCTTGGCCCGTTCCCGCAGGTGCATGTGGCAGGGGTTCAGCTCCGACCAGGTGTTCACGATCGCGATGATCGGCTTGCCCTGGTAGTCCTCGGGGGCGGCGCCGAGCTGGCGCATCCGGGTGCCGTGGCTGAACGCCCGCATCCCGTCCCCGCCGAACCAGGCGTGACTCCGCAGCTGCTCCGGGTCCCTTCCGGGGGGCGGGGCGTCCGAGTGAGGGGTGCTCACTGGTCGCCGTCCTGGGCCTCCAGGCCCCAGCTGGCCAGGATCTTGCCGATCTCACCGCGTATCTCGTCCGGCAGCAGGCGGCTGGGCGGGCGGACGTCCCGGCGGGCCAGCCCCAGCTGGGCCAGCGCCTCCTTGACCACGCTCACGTTGTCCGCGGACGAATCCGCAGCCCGCAGTTCCTCGAAGGCGCGGGCCTCGGCCCAGAGCCGCAGGGCCCCCGGGTGGTCACCGGCCTGCAGCGCCTGCAGCATGCCGACGGAAATGCGGGGGGCGACGTTGGCCAGCCCGGAGGTGAAGCCGCGCGCCCCGTAGGCCCAGCAGCCCGGCGCGGTCAGCTCGGCCAGCCCGGCCAGCCAGGTGAAGCGGGCCAGCCCGGCGTCCCGGGCCACCCCGGCGAACCCCACCATGTCGCGGACCCCGTACTTGACCCCCACGACGTTCGGGCACTGCTTGCCGAGCCGGCGGATGTGCCGGCCGCCGATCTTCGGGTCGCGGATATAGAGCACCACGCCCATCTCGGGCACGGCCTCGGCGATGGCCACGTGGTAGTCGACCCAGCCGTCCGCCGACAGGTACGGGCTGACCGGCTGGTGGACCATGATCATGCGGGCTCCGGCCGCGCGGGCGTGGGTCGCGGAACTGATCGCGGCGGGGACGTCATGGCCGACCCCGGCCAGCACCTCCGCCCGCCCCCGGACGGCGCGGATGGCGGACTCGGTGGCGGCCCGGGTCTCCTCGGCCGTCAGCGTGTAGAACTCCCCGGTGTTGCCGTTCGGGGTGACCAGGGTGATCCCGTTCTCGACGAGGCGGTGGATGAGCCGCGCGTGGCAGTCCCAGTCGGGGGCGCCGTCCGGGCCGAATGGCGTCACCGGGACCGCGGCCACAGTCTCCAGGATCTCCAGGAACTCGTCGGTGACGGCGGGCTCAATGCGCATCGGTACTCCATTCGGTCGCAGGGGCCAGGCCTGAGAAATCGGGTGCTGAGAACTGGGGCGCGGCGAGATGCCGGGCCGCGAACCCGGCGATGTGCGCGCGGAGCAGGGCCGCCGCGTCGGCGGCCGCACCGGCCCGCGCCGCGGCCAGGATGGCCCGGTGCTCGGCCGCCTCCTGCTGCCACGACGCAGCCTGCTCCCAGGCCAGGGCGGAGACCAGCGCGGTCTGATCGCGCAGGCCGTCGAGGGTCTTCACGAGCAGGTCGTTGCCGCAGGCCTGGTACAGGGCACGGTGGAACTCGCGGTTGGCCAGGCTGCGCTGGGCCTGACCGGTGGCGGCGCCGGAGACGGCCAGGGCCGTCTGTGCGGTCACCCACGGACCGGCATCTGGCGCGCCGGCCGCGCCGGCCCGCATCCCGTCAGCCTGCATCCTCCCAGCCGGCGCCGCATGGGCCTGCACCGCGCGGCGGACCGCCTCCGGCTCCAGCAGCAGCCGCAGATCGTAGACGGCGGCCGCGCTCGCCGGGTCGATGGCCCGGACCGTGGCCCCCCGGTACGGGCTCATCGTGACCAGGCCCGCGCCCGCCAGGGTCTTCAGCGCCTCGCGGACCGGGGTCTTGGACACGCCGAGCAGCTGGGCCAGTTCCGTCTCCACGAGGCTCTGCCCGGGGCGCAGCTCACCGGCCAGGATCGCGTGCTTGATGGCGTCCAGGACCGCCTCGGTGCGGGAGGGAGTGGCCCCGGTCGTCCCGTTGAGGAAACTGCGGGCCGGCGGGACCATGGCGGTGCTCACCGGGCTCCTCCGCCCGCCCGCGCTCGCCCTCGCATACGGCATCTCATATATGACATGACTCTACGAGGCGGTCACTGCACCGTCAACGGGGCATCCCCCGGCGCGGCCCGGCCAGCGCCCGGCGCAGCCCGGCCCGGTGACCCCGCCGGCGCGGCGGCGGTCAGCCGTTCTTGCGGGCGACCCCGCCCCACATCGCGGCTCTCCGGGAGCCCTCAACCTCGGAGTCCTGCCGCCAGTGCTGCACCGGGACCACGCCGGGCTGGACCAGCTCGAGCCCGGTGAAGAACCCGGTGACCTCGGCCTGGCTGCGGTAGGTGCCCTTCTGGGCCAGGAGCCGGTTGAGCCGCTTGCCCATCTCGGCCATCTTCTCCGGCTCGATGTCCGAGGCCACGTGCGAGAGCAGGAGGTAGCTGCCGGGCGGCACCGCATCTATCAGCTGGCTGACGATGCTGTGCGGGTGGTCCTCGGGCCCGATCAGGTGCAGCACCGCGACCAGCATGACCGCTACCGGCTGGGAGAAATCGAGCAGCCCGCGGGCGTGCTCGAGGATCTTCTCGGTGTCCCGCAGGTCAGCGTCGAGATAATCGGTCGCGCCCTCGGGGCCGCCGACCAGCAGGGCCCGGGCGTGCGCCAGCACGATGGGGTCGTTGTCCACGTAGACGACGCGGCTTTCCGGCGCGGCGGACTGGGCCACCTCGTGCGTGTTGTTCGCGCTGGGAATGCCGGTGCCGATGTCGAGGAACTGGCGGATCCCCGCCTCCGCGGCCAGGAAGCGCACGCCGCGGGCCAGGAACGCGCGGTTGGCCCGCACCGAGGAGACCAGGTCGGGGTAGGCCGCGAGCGCTTCCTCGCCGGCCTGCCGGTCGGCCTCGAAATTGTCCTTTCCACCCAGCCAGTAGTCGTACACCCGGGCTATATGCGCCACGCTGGTGTCGAACTCGACCTGCTCGCCCTCGTCCGGGGGAAGCGGCGCACCGAGCCATTCACTTGCCATCACCGCCGCCTTTCGCCGCACGCCCCCGGATCCATCCTGCAGCAGCAAACCCTACCGTGCCCCCCTGATCACGAATCAAAGCCCAGCCCCAGCCGGTCCAGGGTGCGCAGCCACAGGTCCCGGCGGCCCTCGTGGCGGTCGGCGCGGGCGAGCGAGGCGCGGGTCAGCTGGATCACCGCGGAGCGCAGCGGCTCGGGCGGGAACGGCACCGGCTTGCCCCGCACCATTCCGAGCGCGGTCCGCTCGGTCTGCTGCCCGCTGAGCACGTCGAGCAGCACGTTGGCGCCGAATCGCGAGGCGCCGACGCCCAGCCCGGTGTACCCGGCCGCGTAGGCCAGCCGCCCGCGGTGGGCGGTGCCGAAGAACACGCAGAACCGCGCGCAGGTGTCGATCACGCCGCCCCAGGTATGCGTGAAGCGGAGCCCTTCGAGCTGAGGGAAGGTCTCGAAGAACTGCGCGGCCAGCCGGGCGAACGTCACGGGCCGCTGATCCTGGCCCGCCGTGATCAGGCCGCCGTTGTAATACACCGCGTCGTACCCGCCCCACAGGATCCGGCCGTCGCCGGTGAGCCGGTAGTAGTGGAACTGATTGCCCATGTCGCCGACGCCCTGCCGGTGCCGCCAGCCGATGCTGGCCCGCTGGGCGGCGGACAGCGGCTCGGTCATCATCGCGTAGTCGTACACCGGCACCAGGTACCGCCGCAGGCGCCGCAGCAGCGGAGCGTAGGCCCCGGTGCCCAGGGCGGCGCGCGGCGCGCGGACGCTCCCGTGCCGGGTGGACAGCCGCAGGCCCGGGCCCTCCGGGTGGATCGCGCCGACCGGGGTCTGCTCGTAGATCCGGACGCCCGCGTCCAGGCACGCCCGGCGCAGCCCCCAGGCCAGGCGGGCCGGGTCCACCATGGCGCAGCCGTCGCGGTCCCACACGCCGCCGTAGTAAGCCGGCGAGGCGATCTCGGCCCGCACCGCTTCCGCGTCCAGCAGCTCCGGGGGCGCGCCGGGCGCGCCCGACGCGGCGGCGAGCCGGCGTGCGGCGGCGGCGTGGTCCCACAGGTCAGGGAGATGCCAGGGCTGGGTTGCGACGGCCAGCTCGCCGGTGCGCTCGAAGTCGCAGTCGATCCCGTGCCGGGCCACGGTGGCCCCGATCTCGTCCAGGTTCTGCCGGCCGAGCCGGTCCAGTACGGGCATGTCCGGCCCGAACCGCTCCAGCCCGTTGGCCAGGCCATGGGTGAGGCTGGCCGAGCAGAAGCCGCCGTTGCGGCCGGACGCGGCCCAGCCGGCCGTCCGGCCCTCCAGCAGCACCACGTCGGCGGACGGATCCCGCTCCTTGGCCAGCAGCGCGGTCCACAGCCCGGTGAACCCCGCGCCCACCACGGCCAGGTCGGCGGTGGTGGCCTCGCGCAGCGGCGCGGCAGGCTCCGGGGCGTCCGGGCGGTCCAGCCAGAAGCACGCCGGCCGGGCGTCCCGGAGCGCAGCCTCGCCGGGGAGGGCACTCACCCGTGGATCACCGGGCTGAACGCGGCCTCGTACTGCGACTGCAGCTTGCCGGTCACGTCGGCGTAGTTGTACAGCCGCTTGTAGTCGGCGGGGGTCGGCCAGACCAGCTCGCTGGTGGCCACCTCGTGCAGTAGCTGCCGGCTGCGGCCACCCGCCTTGGCCGCGTCCCGGGCGATGATCGGCCGGGCGGCCGGGACGGCACTGATGTAGTTGATCGACTCGGTCAGCCGGGCGGCGATCTCCGGCCGGTAGTACCAGTCCATCAGCATCATCGCGTCCACCGGGTTCTGAGCGTACCGGGGGATCATCATGTTGTCGGTCCACAGCGTGCCGCCCTCGTCCGGGATGACGAACTTCAGGTTCGTCCCCGAGCTCAGGTTCTGCTGGAAGATGTCCCCGGACCAGGCCATCGAGATCCAGGTGTTCCCGCTGGTCAGCTGGTCGATGTAGGACTGCTGGTAGTAGCCGCGGACCAGGCCCGCGTCACGCTGCTGGGTGAGCACCTTCGCCGCGGCCTGCCAGTCCGCCGGGGTGGACGTCTCCGGGTCGACACCCAGTTTGAGCAGGCCGAAGTTGCCCAGGTCCTGGATGTCGGCCATCATCCCGACCCGGCCCTTGTAGGCCGGGTTCCACAGCTCGTTGACGCTGGTCACGGGGGTCGGGATGAAGGCGGGGTTCCACGCGATGCCGGTGGTGCCGGACGCCCACGGGACACTGTAGGTGTTCCCCGGGTCGAACGAGCGGTGCCGGAACTTGGCCGCGGCGTACTTGCGGAAGTTCGGCAGCATGCTCTGGTCCAGCGGGATGAGCTCACTCCCGGTGAGCAGCTGGGAAAACCAGAATCCGTTGGTGACCACCATGAGGTCATAGCCGATCGCTTCCCCGGCCCGGATGATCGGGCTCACCTTGCTGACCCAGCCTGGAGCGCTCTGGATGACCTCGGCATAGCTGACCGTGATCCCGGTGGTGGCGGTGAACTCCTGCAGCGTCTTGTGGCCGGTGTCGATGTACAGCGGCCAGCTGGCGAAGTTCACGTGGCCGTGCCGCTTCTGGGCCGCCCAGAACCTGGCCACCGCGTCCTGCGCATGCACCGCGTGCGGCGGGCGGCTCCCGCCGCCGCTGCACGCGGCCAGGGTCAGCCCGGCCACGGCCAGGCCGCCGAGGCCCAGCACGTCGCGCCGACGAGGACGGGTCATCCCGCGCGCCAGCACGGGATCGTCGCGGCGTTCCTCGTCATTCATCGCTCACCGCCAGGTCAGGTCTGCCTCCTGGCTACCACGATGCTGGCCAGCGCGCACAGGATACCGACCGCGAAGATGGCGCTGCCGAACACGAAGACCTGCGGCGGGATGCCGATGCGGGTGGCCCCGTAGACCCAGACCGGGAACGGCACCGCGGCCCCGCTGACGAAGTTGGAGGTGACGAAGTCGTCGATGGACAGGGCGAAGGCCATCAGCGCACCGGCCATGACGCCCGGCATGATCAGCGGCAGGGTGATCTTCCGGAATGTGACCCAGGCGTTCGCGCCCAGATCCTGCGCGGCCTCCTCCAGCGACCGGTCGAAGCCGGCCATCCGGGCCCGGACCGTGATCGCGACGTAGGCGATGCTGAACGCCACGTGGGCCAGCAGCAGGGTCAGGAACCCGCGGGCCACGTTGATGGTGACGAACAGGCCGAGCAGGGACGCGCCCATCACGATCTCCGGCGCGGCGATGTTCAGGAACATCACCTGCTCCAGGAAGCCCTTGCCGCGCAGCTGCGGCGGCCGGTAGCGGACCAGGGCCAGCGCGAGCAGGGTGCCCAGCGCGGTGGCCACGATGGTGGCGGCCAGCGCCAGCCGGATCGACAGCCAGAATGAGCTGGTGAGCTGCGGGATGTCCTTCCACTGCTGGTACCACTGGGTGGTGAACCCGTTCCAGGCGAAGCTCACCTGGGGCAGCCCGGTGGTGACCTTGTTGAAGCTGTAAAGGATCATCACCGCGATCGGGAAGACCAGGTAGGCGATGATCAGCCAGGAGTAGGCGGGCAGCACGAACCGGGTCCACCGGCGGCGCCGCGGGGCACCCCGCGGCGCCTGCCCCGTCCCGGCGCTGGCCGGCGCCGTCACCACCGCGCTCATATGTAGTCCTCGATGGTCCGCGAGCCCAGCAGGCGGGCGTAGGCGAAGATGCCGACCAGCGCGATGGCCAGCAGCACCGCGGACAGCGCCGAGCCGCCCGCGTAGTCCAGGTTGACCAGGAACGCGTTCTGGATGACGGTGCCGATCATCGTGTTGCTGGTGCCGCCGAGGATCTGCTGGTTCAGGTAGTCGCCGAGCGCCGGCACGAAGGTGAGCAGGAACGCGGCGAACAGCCCGGGCACGCTGAGCGGCAGGATCACCCGCAGGAAGGCCTGCCGCCGGGTCGCGTACAGGTCGTACGCCGCGTCCAGCACCCGCTTGTCGATCCGCTCGATGGCCACGTACAGCGGCAGCGCCGTGAACGGCAGGTAGTTGTAGGCCAGCCCGGCGACCACCGCGTACCCGGTGGCCAGCACGTGGAAGTTCTGCGGCAGCAGGTGGGCGTTCTTCAGGGTGCCCAGGATGATGCCCTGGTCAGAGAGGATGAACTCCCAGACCACGGTCCGGATCACGAACGAGACGAAGAACGGCACCAGCAGCATGAGCAGGAAGAAGTTCTTCTTGCTGCCGCCGTGGAACGCGATCCAGTAGGCGATCGGGAACGACACGATCAGGTCGAGGATGGTCGCCGCGCCCGCGAAGTAGAAGCTGGTGATGAACTGGGCGTGGTACAGGCTGAGCTGCTGCCCGAACTCGCCCCAGTGCCAGGTCATCACGCAGGCCCCGGTGGCCGTGTTGCACGACTGCAGGGACAGCGACAGCATCACGACCAGCGGAACCAGGAACAGCACCAGCAGCCACAGCCCGGCCGGCAGGCTCAGCAGGTACGGCGCGAGCGCCTTGCCGAGCCTGGGCCGGGGGCGGCGGGCGGTTACGCCCCCTGGGTGATCGGCAAGAACAGGTTGTTCCACGCGGTCAGCTCTTCCTGGCTCTTGTACTGGTAGTAACTCCGCGAGTTCTTGATGTACTGCGCGGTCGGGAACACGGTCGGCGCGTTGGCCGTGGTGGACGTGGGCAGGCCGATCTCCGGCTTCATCTTGGTCAGCGCCTGCTGGGCCCAGCCGCTGGGCGACTGCAGGACCGTCTTGGCGGCCGGGACCGGGCAGATGTAGTCGTTGTAGTACTCCACGACCGCCTGGACCTGCGGGTTGTAGTAGAAGTCCATCAGCGTCATGGCGTCCTTCGGGTTCTGGGCGTCCACCGGGATGCACATGTTGTCCGTCCAGAGCATCCCGCCCTCGCTGGGGACCAGCAGCTTCAGGTCGCGGTACTTGCTGTTCAGGTCGGCCTGGAAGATGTCACCCGACCAGACCTGGGAGACGACGATGTCGCCGTTCTTCAGGTGGTCGATGTAGCTCTGGTCGTAGTAGGCGCGGACCAGCCCGTCGCTCTTCTGCTGCTTGAGCTTCTTGGCCGCCTTGGCCCAGTCGGACTCCTTCGAGGTGGCCGGCTCGACCCCGATGGCCAGTAGCCCGACGCTGCCCAGCTCCTGCGGATCGGACATCATGCCGATCTTGCCCGAGTACTTCTTGTCGAACAGGACGTCCACGCTGGTGCCGGGGTCCTTGATGATCGAGGAGTTGTACCCGATGGCGGTCCAGCCAGACTGCCAGGCCATCGTGTATTTGTTGCCCGGGTCCCAGGACGGGTTCTTGATGAGCGGGCCAGCGTACTTCTCGAAGTTGGTCATCATGCTGCGGTCCAGCGGGATCAGCCAGCCGAAGTTCATCAGGTAGCCCAGCGGCGGGCTGTTGTTGGTCATCACGATGATGTCGTAGCCGGTCGGCTGCTTGGCCGTCAGCGACGGCCTGATCTTCGCGTAGAACGCGTTGTTGTCGCTGATCGGCTCGGTGTAGTTGACCTGGATGCCGGTCTGCTGGGTGAAGTACTCCAGGGAGAGGTGCTTGCCCTTGAGCACGTCCAGGTAATAGGGCCAGTTGGCGAAGTTGACCGTGTGGTGCAGCTTCTGCTTGGCCCACCAGGCGGCGGTGCCGACGCCCCCGGCTGGGGTGGAACCGCTGCTGGTGCTCGCGCCCTTGACGCCGCAGGCGGCCAGGAACGCGCCGGCGCCCAGCGCGCCTGCGCCGGTGCCCGCGTAGCGCAGCAACTGCCGCCGGGACAGACCTTGCTGGGACGGGCCCTGCTGGGAGAGGCGGGGCTGGGTCAGGCCGCGCCAGAACGACGGGCCGGGGCCGGACTCTCCGCCGGGGTCACTGCCATGCTGCTGGTCCATCGGGACCTCCTGTCAAACGTCATACGCTGGCCGGCCGGCCGGGCACGGGCGGTTAGCCAATCGGGTAAGAGTGCTGTGGATCCCAGGTCAGCCAGACCTCGTCGCCCCGGCCGACGGGTGTATCGGCCGAGGCTGAGTTCTGCTGGAAGACGACAACGTCCGCCCCGGTCGTGGTGTGCACCGAAAAACTGGTGGAGGTGCCCAGGTAGACCACCTCGGTGACGGTGCCCCGCAGCGCGCAGCCTCCGGCCGGCCCCGGCCCGGCCGCGAGCTCAATCTTCTCGGGCCGTACCGTGAGCTCGACCTCCTGGCCGACGGTCAGCTCGGACCGCCCGGCTCGCACGATGATCCGCTCGTCCGGGCTCACCTCGATGACGCCCTGGCCGCCGGTGACCCGCGCCAGGGACCCGGCCAGCAGGTTTGACGTCCCGATAAATCCCGCAACGAAGCGCGTCGCGGGGTGCTCGTAGATGTCCCGCGGGGGCCCCAGCTGCTCGATGACACCGTCGTTCATCACCGCGATGCGGTCCGACATGGTGAGGGCCTCGTTCTGGTCGTGCGTCACGTAGACGAACGTGATGCCGACCTCCCGCTGGATGCGCTTGAGCTCGACCTGCATGGCCTGCCGGAGCTTGAGGTCCAGAGCGCCGAGCGGCTCGTCCAGCAGCAGGGCCTTGGGGTGATTGACCAGCGCCCGGGCCAGCGCGACGCGCTGCTGCTGGCCGCCGGACAGCTCCCGGGGCCGGCGCTGCTCGCGGCCGGTGAGGTCCACTATCTCCAGCATCTCGCCGACCTGGCGGGTGATCTGGTCCCTAGGCACGCTCTTGCGCCGCAGCCCGAACGCCACGTTCTCGAACACGCTCATGTGCGGGAACAGCGCGTAGGACTGGAACACCATGTTCACGTCGCGCTTGTTCGGCGGGGCCGCGGTGACGTCGCGGCCGTCCAGTCGCACGGTGCCCCGGGTGGGCTCCTCGAAGCCCGCGATCATCCGCATCGTGGTGGTCTTGCCGCATCCGGACGGACCGAGCATGGAGAAGAACTCACCCGTCCGGATGGCCAGGTCGATGCCGCGGACGGCGGTGACCGTCTCGCCCCGGGAGTGGAATTCCTTGGCCACCCCGTCGAGCCCGATGGCCGGCACAGTGGGCGGGTCGGCCGGCCCCGCCGGGCCAGCCGCCGGCACGTCCTGCGCGGACGCGTCAGTGTCGGTCATGTCAGGAGCAAATCCCTCGTCTCGGGTCCCTGGGCAGTCCCGCTCCCAGTGCTTCCTGCCTGACGGTGCGCGGCGCCGCACTCCGGCCAAGTCAGCGGGCCGCATACCGGCTCAAAAGTTACCTTTGCGGCAAGTGGTCCCGATCTAAGCAGACGTATTATCCAAAATCAACCGAATCAGTCGCCGAATGCAACGATCTCAACGAATTCCGTTACGCGCCTGTAACAGAACCGGCCTGGGACAAACCGGTGGGCTGTGATGGGATGCGGCGGCTGCTGAACTTCTTGCCGTGGGATGAGGACGCCTGCCCGGACGCGCTGCCGCGGGCCGCCGGGATCGGCGGCGACGTGCCGTTCGCGACCAAGCCGGATCTGGCGGAGAAGATGATCGGCCGGGCCGTGAAAGCGGGAGTGCCGTTCTCGTGGGTGGCCGGCGATGAGGTCTACGGCGCAACCCGGGCCTGAGGTCCTGGCTGGAAGGCGAGGGCATCGCCTACGTGATGGCCGCTGGCGTTCTTCCGCTGCTGGTCACCCGCCCGGTCACCCTGGCCGAGCTGGTCCCCGTCGCCGGCGCGCGCACGCGTTCCTCGCCGCCGCCGCCCGCAAGTCGCACGACGCCCGCCGAACTAGAGCCAATCCTGGAGCGCTGGTGGTAACGACTGCTGGGAGCTAGTACGTTGGCTGATATATTGATCAGCGTACCAGGAGGCGCGATGGCAGCTCGCGAACGGGACGACTCCGGCGGCCAGGACGTGCTGCGCCGGGCTGGCGACGCATCGGTCCTGATCCTCACGAGCCTGGCCGACGGCTCCAAACACGGTTACGCGCTGATCCAGGACATCAAGGGGTTCGCGGGGCTGCAACTGGGGCCCGGGACGCTCTATGGCGCGCTCGACCGGCTCGAGCGCATGGGCCTGATCGAGGCCCTGCCCGCCGAGGACCGGCGCCAGCCCTACCGCATCACGGCGGCGGGCGTGGTGGCGCTGCGCGCCCACCTCGACTCGATCGAGCGGGTCACCAGCGTCGGGCGGCTGCGGCTTGGACTGGGAGGAATCTGATGCCTGGTTCGCGGTCCATGCGCCTGGTGGAGTCCGCACTGCGCTGCTACCCGCGGCGATGGCGCAGCCGTTATGGCGACGAAGCGGCCGAGATCGCCAGCTTGCTCATCAGGGACGGGACACCCGCGCATTCGGTCGCGTGGAGCTACCTCATAGGCGCGGCCCGCACGCGGCTGGTGATCGAGCCACGGTGGCGCCTCGGTGCGGCGGTGGGCGCGCTGCTGCTGGCGGTTTGCTCCCTCGGTGTCCCGCTGGCGCTGCTGTCCTCGTCGGCACCGGCCAACGCGGCGAGCGTGGCGCACTCACGCACCGCCCATCCGCACCCCGCCCATCCGCGGTACGGCGACTCACGGCCCGCCGATCCCCGGCATGGCAGAGGGAACGGCGCACCGGACCGCTGTGACCAGCATGACCACTGCTGACTCCGGCGGCGCCCCCGATGACCTGGGCGGAACTCCCGGGCGCGCGGCGGGGGGCCCGCTTGCCGCGGGCAAGGCGCCGCCGTCGCGGCGCCGCGCCCTAGCCGGATGGGCCATCTCCCTCGCGCTGGCGCTGCTGCTGGCGTTCGGCATCCGGACGTTCGTGTTCCAGGTCTTCTCGATCCCCAGCACCTCCATGGTGCCTACGCTTGATGTCTATGACCGGATCCTGGTGCAGAAAGCGTTCTTCAACTGGCACCAGCTGCGCGTGGGCGACATCGTCGTGTTCACCCACCCGCCGCGCGACCACTGTGGCGGGCCGGCCGGGACCGACCTCGTCAAGCGCGTCATCGCGCTGCCGGGCCAGACCATCTACTCGGCAGGCGGCATCCTCTACGTCGACGGCAGGCGGCTCCGCGAGCCATACCTGCCGCCACACGACCCGCTCGGGCCGCCGATACCCGGTGCCACCAGGCAAGACCCATTCCACGTCCCGCGCGGGGAGTTCTATGTGATGGGCGACAACCGGGCGATCTCCTGCGACAGCCGCTTCTGGGGCCCGATCAAAGGCTCAGGCATCGGCAGGGTCGTCATGCTCCTGTGGCACGACGGCCATCCCGACTTCCACTTCTTCTGACCCGGGCACCGGGGCGCTCAGGCGCCTGCGGGCGCCTTTAGCCCCCTTAGGGGCACACCTCGGCGCCGGCACCCGCGGCACGGGACGTCTCAGGACTCCGTTGCAGTACTACTAGTCGCCTAGGTAGCTCATCACGTGCTTGATCCGGGTGTAGTCCTCGAACCCGTACATCGACAGGTCCTTGCCGTACCCGGAGTGCTTGAATCCGCCGTGCGGCATCTCGGAGGCGAACGGGATA
>JAOPYP010000740.1 GCA_025964635.1 Actinomycetes bacterium
TGAACACGATGGTCCGGCCCTCGTCGCCGAGGGTCTCCAGCAGGTCCATCATGTGCAGCCGCTGCCGCGGGTCCATCCCGTTGAACGGCTCGTCGAGCAGGAGCACCTCCGGGTCGTGCACCAGCGCCGCCGCAACCTTGATCCGCTGCCGCATGCCCTTGGAGTAGGTCGCGATCTTCCGGTCCTGTGCGGCGGCCATCTCCACGATGGCGATGGACCGCTCCGCGGCGCGGTCCGGGTCGGGCAGCTTGTGCAGCCGCGCGGTGGCCCGGACGAACTCCAGCCCGGTCAGGAACGGGTAGACCGCCGGACGCTCGGGCACCAGGCCGAGCGTCCGGTAGATGTCCGGGTTCCGCCAGCTCGCGGCGCCGCCGACGGTCAGCTCACCCCGGGATGGCTCCAGGAACCCAGAGATCAGGTGGAGCAGGGTGGACTTCCCGGCACCGTTCGGCCCGAGCAGCCCGGTGACGCCCGGGCCCATGGTCATGGTGATGTCGTTGATCGCGACCACGTTGCCGTACCACCGGGACACGCTGCGCAGCTCGATGGAGCTCATGAGATCCCCGCCTTCCGGTACCGGGCGGCCAGCCCGCCGACTGCGGCGGCCAGCATGAGCAGGAACATGACGCCGTACAGCACCCCGAGATCGCCCGGCCGCGGAAGCGGTCCCGGCGAGGTGCCGCCGAGCCACTGGCGCAGCCCGTCCAGCACGGTGAACGGGCTGACCAGCCCGGAGAGCCGCGCCCCCGCGCCGGCCCCCATCCCGTTCTCCGACGTCACCCCGCGAAGCAGCCCGGCCAGGGCCCAGCTGAGGAAGAAGCAGATCGCGATGCTGCCGGTCGCGTACGCACGGCGCCCGCTCAGTGAGGCGAGCGCGAGGCCGATCGAGGCCAGCAGCACGGCCCAGGCCAGCCCCACCAGCAGGCCGGGGATCAGCGCCCGGGTCTGGGCCCAGATCGCGCCGCCGCCGTGCGCCTGGCTGATCGAGCCCAGGTAGAGCAGCAGCAGCGGGATCTCCAGCAGGGCCAGGCAGGCCAGGATGAACGCCCCCAGCTTGGCCGCCGGGTAGTCGAGCCGGCGCAGCGGCCGCGAGAAGTACAGCGGCAGCACGTGGCTGCGCAGGTCCCGGGACACCAGCTCGGGCGCCTGGGCCGCGATGAAGATGATCATGATGAGCACCCGGAGCTGGAACAGGTAGGTGTCGTACTTGACCACCTGGCCGCCATGCGTGGCCAGCGAGATGGCGTTGACCACCGCGGGCAGGCACAGGAGCACGAACGCGATGACCGGGATGATCTTGGCCTTGGCGCCGCGCCCGATGCCGAACGCGGACCGCAGGCTGTGCCAGCCCAGCGCCCGGATGATGCCGGCCCGGCCCAGCCGCGGGCCCTCGTAGTGCCGGTAGCCGATGTCGTGGATGACGCCGGCCCGGGCCGCTTGCGGCCCGCTCTGCGTGGTCACGCTGCTCCTTCCCGGTCCGGGACGTCGTCCCGGAACAGTTCCTCGACCCGGCGCCTTCGCTGCTCCAGCCGGTTCAGCGGCAGGCCCAGATCGGCCACCGCGTCCCGGACGGCGTCGTAGGTCTCGCCCGAGCCGATCTGGACCAGCAGCGCCCGCTCGTCCCGCCGGGGCTGCAGCCCGCGGGCGGCCAGCTCGGCTTCCAGCAGCGCCGTGCCCTCGTCTACCTCCACCAGCAGCACCTGGCTCACCTGGGTGAAGTTGGTCATCGTGTCGGCGCGGAGCAGCCGCCCGCCGTCGATCGCCACCAGGTGGTCGCAGATCTGCTCGATCTCTCCCAGCAGGTGCGACGACACCAGGATCGAGATGCCGAACTCGGTCCCGATCCGGCTGACCAGGTCCAGCATCGCGGCCCGGCCGGCCGGGTCCAGGCCGATGGTGGGCTCGTCCAGCAGCAGCAGCTGCGGGTCCCCGACCAGGGCCTGGGCCAGCTTCACCCGCTGCTTCATGCCGGTGGAGTAGGTGCCGATCTGCCGGTACCGCTCCTCGTACAGGCCGACGTGGCGCAGCGACTCGGCGGCCCGCTCCTTGGCCGCGGTCGGCGGCAGCCCGGACATCCGGCCCATGTGGGCCACGAACTCCGTGCCGGTGACGTCCGGCGGCAGGCAGTCGTGCTCCGGCATGTACCCGCATCGCGCCCGGATCCGCTCGGCGTCCCGGGAGCAGTCCAGGCCGAGCACAGCCACCCGCCCGCTGGTCGGGGCCAGCAGCCCGAGCAGGATCTTGATCAGCGTGGACTTGCCCGCGCCGTTCGCCCCAACCAGCCCGGTGATTCCCGGCCCGACCCGCACGGTCAGCTGGTCCAGGGCGGTCACCGCGCCCGGGTACCGCTTGGTGAGGGCTGAGGTTTCAATAACCGCCGCAACGAAACCCGGCCCGGGGCCGGTCCCGCCGGGCGGCGGCCCCGCCTGCAGCGGCCCCCCTTGCAACGGCGCTGGAACGGTCACGTGTCTCGTGCTCCTCTGGTCGCGTTGTCCCGGTGGGGTCCCAGCCTGGCGGCCGGGGGGGTTGCGCGTCATCATCCCGGGGAATGGCTTTCGCCGTCAGGCCATGGCCTGACCCGCGCGACGGCGTCTTCAGGGTCAGCCCGGCAGTGTACGACCGCGGGCGGACGCCCGAAGGCACCCTGCGGCGTTACCGTTAGCTGGTGAATGGAGCAATGGGACCGTCGCGGAGCGCGCGGCTGAGGCGGCGGTTCTGGACAGCGCTGGACTACGCCGCCGCGGCGTTCTGCGCCGTGCTCCTCTTTGTGCTGCTGATTTCCCAGGACCGCTCCGGGGCCCGGTCCCTGGTCGGGCTGCTGGCCCCGCGGGACGTCTTGCTGGGCCTGCTGGCCCTGGGCCTATCGGTGCCGGTCGCGATCCGCCGCCGCGTGCCGGTCCGGTCCCTGGTCATCGTGCTGGCCGGCTGCCTGGTCATCCTCATTATCGGCGGGCAGATCACCCGCGGCCCGTTCCTCCCGCTGGCCGTGGTGCTCTATCTGGTCGCGTCCACGTGCCGCCGGGGGATCGCCCTGGCCGGCCTGGCCGGGTCGCTGGTCCTGCTGATCGCGCAGGGTGTGGTGCTGCACTTCAACGGGCAGGGTTCGGGCAACGCGACCGGCGCCGCCCTGGTGCTGACCATCTTCTGGATGGCCGGCTACCTGGTCCAGCAGCGGCGCACCCACATGGCGGCCGTCCGGGGCCGGGCGGCCAGCGACGCGGTGACCCGGGAACGGCTGCGGATCGCACGGGAACTGCACGACGTGGTGGCACACAGCATGACCGTGGTCACCGTGCAGGCCGGGTTCGGCGAGTACGTGTTCGACAGCCAGCCGGACGAGGCCCGGGCGGCACTGGGCGCGATCCAGGCGGTGAGCCGGGAGGCGCTGGGTGAGATGCAGCGGATGCTGTGCGTGCTCCGCCAGACCGACGGGGACATCGCGGCGGACGCGGAACAGGCCCAGGCGGAACTGGCCGGGCACGAACCCGCCGCCACCGGGACCTCCACCGTGACGGGGTCCGCCGCGGACGGGACCACCGCTCCCGCGGACCGGTCCCGGGCCGCCCGGATCCGTCCTGCCGCGCCGCTCGCGCCCGCCCCGGGCCTGGGCAACCTGGACCGGCTGGTGGAACGGACCGCCGGCGCTGGGGTCACGGTGACCGTCGAGCGGATCGGCCAGCCGCGCGGCTTGCCCGCCAGCCTCGACCTGTCGGCGTTCCGCATCGTGCAGGAGTCGCTGACCAACGTGGTCAAGCACTCCGGCGCGGACCGCTGTCACGTCGTGCTCGAATACGGCGTGGACAGCCTGCTGGTCGAGGTTAGCGATCCCGGGGCCGGCCTGCCGTCCGAGGCGGGCGCCCCGGCTCGGGCCGGCGTCCCGGCGGGAGCCCGCGCCCACAACGGAGCCGGCGTCCCGGCGGAAGCCAGGGTCCTGGCCGGAGCGGGGCCGGTCGCAGCGCCCGGACCGGCCCGGACGTCCGTCCCGGCGCGCCCCCCGGGCCGGGTGGGCGGCGGG